>NZ_CAXSWZ010000002.1:0-241527 GCF_964241245.1 Allofournierella massiliensis | reverse complement strand
AAAAGTCTCTTCCGATCCTGCTTTTCACAAAAAGTGGGGGCTGTTGCTCAACTTCCGTTTTGCAACAGCCCCTTTTAAAGGTAAAATATTCCGTGCGAATGCTACGGATCAGCGCTCCTTGGTGGCGATCTCGGTGAGGATCTGGCCGATGAAGGCATCGGGGGTCATCACGCCGCCCTTCTCCTCCTTGCGGGCACGAACGGCAACCAGGCCCTCTTCCATCTCCTTGTCGCCCACAACCAGCATGTAGGGGATCTTCTTGAGCTGGGCCTCGCGGATCTTGTAGCCCATCTTCTCACTGCGGTAGTCGGTGTCCACACGGATGCCGGCAGCCTCCAGCTTCTCGTGCAGCTGGCGGGCGTAGGCGTGCTGACGCTCGGTGATGGGGATGATCTCCACCTGAGTGGGCATCAGCCAGGTGGGCAGAGCGCCGGCGTACTTCTCCAGCAGCAGGGCCAGAGTACGCTCGTAGCAGCCGATGGAGGTGCGGTGGATGATGTAGGGGGTGTGCTCCTGACCATCCTCACCCACATAGGTCATGCCGAACTTCTGAGCCAGCAGCATGTCGATCTGGATGGTAATCAGGGTATCTTCCTTGCCGAACACATTCTTGATCTGGATGTCCAGCTTGGGGCCGTAGAAGGCGGCCTCGTCGATGCCCACCTTGTAGTCCAGACCCAGATGATCCAGAATCTTCTTCATCAGGCCCTGGGCTTCCTCCCACTGCTCGGCGGTGCCCTCGTACTTGTCCTTACGGTTGGGATCCCACTGGCTGAAGCGGTAGCTTACATCCTCGCCCAGGCCCAGGGTATCCAGCATTTCCTTGGCCAGCTCCAGGCAGCCGCGGAACTCCTCCTCCAGCTGGTCGGGACGCAGCACGATGTGACCCTCGCTGATGGTGAACTGGCGTACACGGATCAGACCGTGCATCTCGCCGGAATCCTCATTGCGGAACAGGGTGGAAGTCTCGCCCAGACGCATGGGCAGATCACGGTAGCTGCGCTTGCGGTTCAGGTAAACCTGATACTGGAAGGGGCAGGTCATGGGACGCAGGGCGAAGCACTCCTTGGTCTCGTCGTGGGGGTCGCCCAGAATGAACATGCCGTCCAGATAGTGATCCCAGTGGCCGCTGATCTTGTACAGATCGCGCTTGGCCATCAGGGGGGTCTTGGTCAGCAGGTAGCCCCGCTTCTGCTCGGTGTCCTCCACCCAGCGCTGCAGCAGCTGGATGGCGCGGGCGCCGTTGGGCAGCATGACCGGCAGGCCCTGGCCGATCACATCCACCGTGGTGAAGTACTCCAGCTCACGGCCGATCTTGTTGTGGTCACGCTTGAGGGCCTCTTCCTGCTGCTTCAGGTACTCCTCCAGCTCGCTGGCCTTGGGGAAGGCGATGCCGTACATGCGACACAGGCTGTCGCGATTGGAGTCGCCGCGCCAGTAGGCGCTGGTGGCCTGGGTCAGCTTCACGGCCTTCACCGCGCCGGTGCTCATCAGGTGCGGGCCGGCGCACAGGTCCACGAAGTCGCCCTGCTGGTAAACGCTCAGCTCCCAGCCCTTCTCGGCATACTCTTCCAGCAGCTCCAGCTTGTAGGGCTGGCCGGCGAAGATCTCGCGGCCCTCCTCCACGGTGATGATGCGCTTTTCCACCGGCAGATCCGCCTTGGCGATCTTCTTCATCTCGGCTTCAATGCCGGCGAACTGATCCGGCGTAAAGGGCTTCACACCGCCGATGTCGTAGTACCAGCCGCTCTCCAGAGCGGGGCCGATGCCGAAGTGGGCTTCGGGGTACAGATGCTGGATGGCCTGGGCCATCACATGGGCGGCGGTGTGCCAGAAGGCATGCTTGCCTTCCTCGTCCGCAAAGGTCAGGATCTCCAGCGCGCAGTCCTTGTCCAGCACGGTGCGCAGATCGCACACCTGACCGTCCACCTTGGCGGCACAGGCGCTCTTGTACAGGCCCATACCGATGCTCTTGGCAACCTCGGCAGCGGATACGCCCGCTTCGAATTCCTTGACGGTGCCCTTCAAATCAACTTTAATCATAACTGTTCGACCTCCCGTTTGATCGCTTCGCCCGAAAGGGGCGAAAAAAAAGAAAAAATGCCCCATCCCGTAAAACAATAACGGGATGAAGCATCAAAAAGCTCCACGGTTCCACCCGAATTGCGCACTGTGCGCGCCCACTCGTTTGGGCGATAACGGGCCCTTGCCGGCGGGGGTTCGCCCCCGCGCTCCGCGGTGGTAAGCTGTGGGGGCACTGCGCGCAGCCGCTCTCAGCACGCTCCCAATGGGGAACGGCGGCCTTCTCTATCCGCGTTTTGCCCGCCCGCTCATGTCCGCATCTGCGCTTTTGCGGGATAGGTTCAGCATTATCTTATACCTTCCCTTCCGGATTGTCAATATTTCTTGACAATTTGTGAACTCATCATTAAAATAAATAGTAAGTATATTAGATGATTTGCCGCAGGGTCCGCCCTGCTTTTGTGAAATATAAGCAAAATAGTGTGAATATTTCCAAACGAACATTGGCAACATATTCTGTTGCTTTGCGATAACCAATTCAGCCCGCTTCCACGTTTCTGCCGCACCGCCTGTGTGGCGGTATCGTTGTGCTGCGTGCCGTTCGTTTAAGGCCCCACAAACAGTCGGTCTGCCCCTGCACCATGGCGATCATCTCAGATACCAGTTTTATTTGAGGAGTTGAAAACATTGCCGTCCATTATCACATTGGTAGTGGTGGCAGTCGTTGCAATCGCCGTCGGTGTGGCCGCAGGCTTTTTTTTGGGCCAGCGCTACCGCCGCAAAACCGCTGAAGCAAAGATCGGCAGCGCCGAAGAAGAAGCAATGCGGATTGTGAACGACGCCATCAAAGCCGCAGAACAGAAACGCAAGGAAACCGTAATCGAGGCCAAGGACGAAGCCCTGCGCATGAAAACCGAGGCCGACAAGGAAATCAAGGAGCGCCGCAGCGAGCTGAGCCGCCAGGAGCGCCGCCTGGACCAGAAGGAGGAATCCCTGGACAAGAAGGTGGCCGCTCTGGAGCAGAAGGAAGAGGAGCAGCGCCGCCGCAGCGAGCTGGTGGAGGCAAAGCTGGACGAACTGGAACAGCTGAAGCTGCGCCAGATGGAAAAGCTGGAGACCATTGCCGGCCTGACCCAGGAGGACGCCAAGCACCTGCTGCTGAACCGGCTGGATCAGGAGCTGACCCACGAAAAGGCCATGCGCATCAGCGCCTACGAGTCCAACCTGAAGGACGAGTGCGACACCATGGCCCGCGAGATGATCGGCCAGGCCATCGCCCGGTGTGCCGCTGACCATTCCAGCGAGACCACCGTAAGTGTGGTTCCTCTGCCCAACGACGAGATGAAGGGCCGCATCATCGGCCGCGAGGGCCGCAACATCCGCGCCCTGGAAACCGCCACCGGCGTGGACCTGATCATCGACGACACCCCCGAAGCCATCACCCTGTCCAGCTTCGACCAGGCACGCCGTGAGGTGGCCCGCATGACGCTGGAGCGCCTGATTGCCGACGGCCGCATCCACCCCGCCCGCATTGAGGAGACGGTGGAGAAGTGCCGCCGTGAGCTGGAGCTGTCCATGAAGCGGGAGGGCGAGCGTGCGGTGATGGAGGTGGGCATCCACGGCATCCATCCCGATATCGTGAAGCTGCTGGGCCGCTTGAAGTTCCGCACCAGCTTCGGCCAGAACGTGCTGAACCACTCTCTGGAGGTTTCCTATCTGTCCGGTCTGCTGGCCGGCGAGATGGGCGTGAACGTGACCCAGGCCCGCCGCGCGGGTCTGCTGCATGACATCGGCAAGGCTCTGGATCACGAGATCGAAGGCAGCCACATCCAGATCGGTGTGGAGATTGCCCGCAAGTACAAGGAGAACCCCGCCATTATTCACGCCATTGAGGCGCACCATGGCGATGTGGAGCCCAAGACTCCGCTGGCCTTCATCGTGATGGCCGCCGACGCCATCAGCGCCGCACGGCCCGGCGCCCGCCGCGAGAACCTGGAAAGCTACATCAAGCGGCTGGAGAATCTGGAAGAGATCAGCTGCAGCTTCGAGGGCGTGGAAAACGCCTTTGCCGTGCAGGCCGGCCGCGAGGTGCGCATCATGGTAAAACCGGATGCCATCAGCGACGACCAGCTGATTCTGCTGGCCCGTTCCATCACCAAGAAGATCGAGGAAGAGCTGGATTATCCCGGCCAGATCAAGGTGAACGTGATCCGCGAGAGCCGCGCAGTGGAATACGCCAAGTAATCTTTCAACCATACAACGAGCCCCCGGTGGAAAAATCTCCACCGGGGGCTTTTTTGCCGCAAAAACAAACCGGCCCGCGGGGAGAAACGCTTCCCTGCGGGCCGGTTTTTGTTTTTGTTTGCGTTGGTTCTTCGAATCCGATCAGCCCTGGCAGCCCAGATCGTCCCAGTCACCGAAATCCTCGGCACTGGCAATGCGGGTGGGGTCCAGCTTTCCGTTCTCGTCCAGAGGTTTTTCCGCCGCGCCCAGGGTCACCGGGTTGGGGTTGGGGCCCCGATCCGGCCGCTGGGGATAGGCCGTGGCTTCCGGCTGCGGCTCCGGTTCAGGCTCAGCCTGGCCGGCTCCGGTCTGCTCCGGTTCGGTGGGCACTTCCACATACTCACCTTCAATGTGGGCACTCTTGTTGTAATCGTTCAGCAGCTTATAGGCCACAGCGCCCGCCGCAATGCCCAGAATAATGGAGATCATTCGCTTGAAAAATCCCATGGGTACTCCCTCCTTTTTGAGTAGTATACCACAGGGCCCGCTCCGGTGCAAACCCGGGAGCGGGCCCTGTCTGTTTCAATTTATGATGCCGTACCGATCAGCTGAAGGTGACCACATCGTCCTTCAGGGGCTGGGCGGCTTCCACCGAAAGGGCGGTGAGCACCGGGCCCTTGCCGCCGAACAGGGGGTGGAACTGCACCCGCACCTTGGCGGTGATCTTGATCCAGCTGCGCTGAGCCAGCTTTTTCGCATCGTCATACTTGCAGGGGAAGCCCACAAACTGGATATCCTGCACGCAGCAGGTCATGGCGAAGCGGCCGGGCACAAACTGGTTCTGCCCCACCCGGGGGGTCTGGCAGACCTGGGCAGTGAAGCGCACGGTTTTGCCCGCGTACTTCTCCGGATCCTCGCTGGCATCCAGATACCATACGCCGAAGTCCTCGTCGCCGATTTCGATCACATCCGCGTTGATGTCGAAGGGCAGCTCGTCCGGCAGCTGGTCGTAAGCCACGCTGCCATCGGCGTATTCGTAGGCGATATCGCACCGGCGGCTGGCCTGGCGCACCGCCTTGTGCACGAACTCCTGATCCTCGGCGGTCAGGCCGTCGGCCCGGTTCACCACCAGCAGTTCGCACTGGGCAAATTTATCCAGGAACAGCTGGCGCATGTTGTCGAAGTACATGCGGAAGGTGTTCGCGTCGGCGGTGCCGATGGTCTGGTAGATGACCCAGTTCTCCGGCATGGCTTCGTACAGATCCTGCACCATCCACATGCCGTTGTATTCGAGCACCACTCGGCCCGCGCCGGTCTTTTTCACCAGCTCGGCCAGATGGGTGGGATTCAGCTGCTCCTTGTCCTCAATGAGCTCCACGCTCACACCGCCGAAGGCAAATTTATCGGCGTCGTATTCCTCTTCGCCCTCCTCGCACACCAGCAGCAGGGTCTTGTCGCCGGAGTCGAACTGGGGATCCTCCATGGTCTCCTGCACAAAGCGGGTTTTGCCGCTTTCCAGAAAACCCAGGAACAGATATACCGGAATCTCTTTCACGTTACGTTTCCCTCCCTGCGGCTCAGGCCAGATGGAACAGCTGCTCCAGAGCAGCCTCGTCCAGCTTGGAACCGATCACGCACAGGCGGCCGGTCACATCCGCGGCGCCGCCGCGTACGTCCGCCTCACCGGGCACATGGTCGAAGTAGATCCAGCCGTTTGCACCGGGCAGAATGCCCTTGGCACGCAGTACCACACCGTACTTGCCGCTGTCCAGCTCTTCCAGAGCGGTGCGGATTTCCTCCTCGGTGAACACGCGGGCAGTCTCGCGGCCCCAGCTGGTGAACACCTCGTCGGCGTGATGGTGGTGATGATGGTCGTGGTCATGGCCGCAGCCGCAGCTGCACTCGCCGTCGTGATCGTGATGATGATGCTCGTGGTCATGGTCGTGATCGCAGCCGCACTCGCCGTCATGATCGTGATGATGGTGCTCGTGGTCATGGTCGTGATCGCAGCCGCACTCGCCGTCGTGATCGTGATGGTGGTGCTCGTGGTCATGGTCATGGCCGCAGCCGCACTCCTCATCATGGTCGTGGTGATGATGCTCATGGTCATGATCGTGGTCGTGACCGCACTCCTCGCCGTGCTCGTGGTGATGGCCGCACTCGGGGCATACCTGGGTCTCCTCCAGCAGCTCCTTCACGAAGTCCCGCTTGGACTCCATGGCATCCACAATCTGCTCGCCCTTCAGCTGGTTCCAGTCGGTGGTGACGATGGTGGCTTCCGGGTTCTTCTCCCGGATCATGGCCACGGCGCGGGCGATCTTGTCCTCACTGGCAGCGCCGGTACGGCTCAGAATGATGGCATTGGCATGGCTGATCTGGTCGTTGTAGAACTCACCGAAGTTCTTCATGTACAGCCGCACCTTGTTCACGTCCGCCACGGTCACAAAGCTGTTCAGCTGCACATCCCGCTCGGCGGCAATGCCCTGCACGGCCTTGGTCACGTCGCTCAGCTTGCCCACGCCGGAGGGCTCGATCAGGATGCGGTCCGGCTGGTACTGGTCGATAACCTTCTTCAAAGCCTCCCGGAAGTCGCCCACCAGGCTGCAGCAGATGCAGCCGGAGTTCATCTCGGTAATCTCGATGCCGGCCTCCTTCAGAAAGCCGCCGTCGATGCCGATCTCGCCGAACTCATTCTCGATGAGCACCAGCTTCTGGCCCGCGTAGGCCTCGGCAATCAGCTTCTTGATGAGCGTGGTCTTGCCGGCGCCCAGAAAGCCGGAAAAAATATCAATCTTGGTCATGATGGTTCTTATCTCCTTTTATCTTGCGCAGAACCGCTCCGCCGGGGCGGTGATACGCCCCTGGAGCAGCCCGCTGGAAAACGGTCGTTCTGTTTCTTATTATACTATCTTTGTCAAGGTCATCGCGCGGGTTTTAGCCGTGTACTTTTTGCGAAATTTTGCGTTTTTCTGCCCCTCTCTCTTTTAAAAATCGCTTTAGCGTGTTAATATAAATTTAACACGATTTTGCACGGCGGGCCCTGAACGCGCCCGCTGTGGGAAAAGAGGTAGAACAGATTCCATGAAAACCACCAACGAAAAGATTGCCCAGCTGCGGGCTGCCATGCAGGCCGCCGGGGCAAATGCCTGCCTGATCCCTTCATCGGATCCCCACTCCAGTGAGTATCTGCCCGACCACTGGAAGGCCCGGGCCTATTTCTCCGGCTTCACCGGCAGTATGGGCACCCTTGTGGTAACCGATACCGCCAGCGCCCTCTGGGCGGACGGCCGGTATTTCATCCAGGCCGAGCGCCAGCTGGCCGGCAGTGAAATCCAGCTGCAGAAGATCGCCGTGGAGGGTACCCCCACTGTGACCGAGTATCTGACGGATGCTTTGGGCGAGGGCCAGGTGCTGGCTCTGGACGGCATGGTTACCCCCACCGCCACCGTGCAGGAGCTGGAAAAGGCTCTGGCAAAGAAGGGCACGAAGGTGTTGTCCGTCGATCTGGTCAGCTCCATCTGGGAGGACCGTCCCCCGGTTCCCTCCACCCCCGCCTGGCTTGTGGACGACGAGACCGCCGGTGCTTCTGCCGCCGAAAAGCTGGCCCGCCTGCGCCAAAAGCTGGCCGAGAACGGTGCTTCCGCCATGGTAGTAAGCCGGCTGGACAGTGTGGCCTGGCTGCTGAATCTGCGGGCCGCTGATCTGGACTGCACCCCCTTCGCTCTGGCCTACTGCTTCGTGACCGCCACCAGCGCCACCCTGTTCATCGACCAGAGCCGCCTGCCCGAAGAGGCCACCACCGCGCTGCGGGCGCAGGGCGTGGGCGTGGATGCGTATGACCGGCTACTGGGCACCCTAACCGGCTACCACCACAACCGGGTAATTCTGGTGGACGGTTCCACCAACTGGGCTATTTACAGCGCCCTGTGCCAGAACCCCAACTTCACGGTGCAGATGGGCGAGGATCCCATTCAGGCCATGAAGGGCGTGAAGAACGACGCCGAGATCAAGAACCTGATGAACTGCCATGTGAAGGACGGCGTGGCCATGGTGCGTTTCCAGATCTGGCTGGAGCAGCAGCTGGCCGCAAACGCCGAGATCACCGAGGTGGATGTGGACCGCAAACTGATGGAGCTGCGTGCTGCGCAGCCCGGCAACCTGGGCGTGAGCTTCGACACCATTGCTGCCTACGGCGCCAACGCCGCCATGATGCACTACCACGCCACCCCGGACAACTGCACCAAGCTGGAAAAGCGGGGCTTTTTGCTGGTGGACAGCGGCGGACAGTACAACGACGGCACCACCGACATCACCCGCACCTATGCGCTGGGTGAGCTGACCGAGAACGAGCGCACCTACTACACCTATGTGCTGAAGAGCCACATCGACATCGCCAAGCTCCAGTTCCTCTCCGGCTGCACCGGCGGCAATCTGGATGTGATGGCCCGGGCCGCTGTGTGGCAGCACGGCATCGACTACCGCTGCGGTACCGGCCACGGCGTGGGCTTCATCGGCGGCGTGCACGAAGGCCCCCAGAGCCTGCGGGTAACCAACCATGTGCCCTTCGAGCCCGGCATGACCATCACCGACGAGCCCGGCATCTACGAAGAGGGCGAGGTGGGCATCCGCATCGAGAACGAGCTGCTGTGTGTGGAGCGGGTGAAGAACCAGTACGGCCAGTTCCTGGGCTTCGAGTCCATGACCCGCTGCCCCATCGACCTGACCCCCGTTCGCCCCGAGCTGCTGGACGCGGACGAGAAGGCCTGGCTGAACGCCTTCCATGCCGAGACCTACCGGGATCTTGCTCCCCTGCTGACCGAGGCGGAGGCCGCATGGCTTGCCGAAAAGACCAAACCTCTGGCCTGATTGCTCCTTTTATCCCCCGGATTGTTCCGGGGGATTTTTGCCTTCAGCCGCCAAAATTTACAACTTTGCGCCCCCCTTCGATACAGTTTCGTTACATCGGGGCGGTATAATACGTCTAATAGAACAATCTTGCGAAGGAGGAACGAGACGATGGCCAATCCCCCCGAAGGCTGGAAATACCATTCCGGGGCGGGCCGCCGGCAGGCACCGGAACAGCCGGGCCGCCCGGTTCGCCGTGCTCCTGCAAAGCGCGCCGCCCCCCGTCGTTCCTCTCTGGAAACCCGGTATGCGCCCCAGGCCCAAAAACGGCAGGTGCGCCGGCCACAGCAGCAGCCAACACGGCGTGCGCCCTCCGGCCAGCCCGCGCCCCGGCAGGTAGCACCTGACCGCCGACGCCGCGGTTCCCTTCTGCCCTGGGGGCTGGCGGCACTGATCAGCTGCCTGATTCTGGGCTTCACCTTCGTCTGGTCCACACAGCATGCCCTGCCCGCCGGGGCGGACGCTTCCGGCGCACTGACCGAAGGGGAACCTGCCCCTGCGGTTCAGGATCTGGGCGAATGCGTATTCCGCTCCGGCGGCGATGCGCTGCCGCAGGAGGTGCAGGATACCCTGACCGAATGGTTCGTGCGCTGCTATAACGCCTCTGCCCGGCTGGAAGCCCCCCAACTGGACGATCTGTACGGCCAAAGCGCCGACGCCCGGGAAGCCTGCCTGCTGGATGAGGCCAGCGTGGACTTCATCAGTCAGGTGCGGGCCATGCAGCCGGTGGATCTGACCATGACCGGCTTCACCATCGGCCTGACGGTGGAGGACTGCTCCTGGGAGGGCGAGAACATCACCGTGACCCTGCAGGAGGACGACCAGATCCAGTTTGCCTTTCTGGATGGCCGCACCAGCTCCAGCTGCGGCATTGAGAATACCTTCACCTTCTCTGCCGACGGAAAAATTCTGGCCCACGAAAAGACCGAGGACGGCTTCAATCTGGTGCGGGATGTGTACAGTCGGCAGTCCTCCGGCGGAGAGAGCGGTGTGCAAAGCACCCTGAGCCAGCTGACCGCCGCTGCCAAAGCGGATGTGGACAAGCTTTCCAGCCAACGTCAGCAGTATCTGGCAGACCCGGATGGCCAGAGCAGCGGCCTTTCCTGCGATATGGCCTACGACCGGCAGGCAGCGGTGGATTACGCCCGCCAGTGGGTGGGGCTGACCGCCATGACCCGCAATCCCCAGTGGGGCATCTACGACGACTACGGCGGAAACTGCAACAACTTCACCTCCCAGTGCCTGTACGCCGGGGGCATTCCCATGGACATCTATGGCTACGACACCCAGCAGTGGAAATGGTACAGCGACGTGCCCAACTCCTACGTCGAGGCCCGGGGCCGTTCCTCCAGCTGGAGCGGCGTGGATGAATTTTACACCTATGTGAAGGAAAACAGCGGCTACGGCCTTGTGGCCGAGGCGGACGCCAACCTCTACACCGCCCAGCCCGGCGATGTGCTCCAGTACGGAGCGGACGGCGAATGGAAGCACTCGGTGCTGGTGACCGAGGTAATCAGCGACACCAGTGGCCAGCCGGTGGATTTTCTCATCGCCTCCAACACCACCGACCGGATCGACTGGCCCATGAGCGCCTACGCCTATGCGGACGTGCGGCTGATTCATGTTCTGGGCTACAACAGCTGAAAAAGCGAGCCTGCCCCGGGAGCAATTCCCGGGCAGGCTCGCTTTTTTATGGATTGATTTCCGGTTCAGGCTTCGGCCACTGCCACCAGATATTTGTAGATCTGAAGCCGGTTTTCCTCATAAAGGCCCAGATCCTCGTAGAGTTTTTTATAGTAGGCAAACAGGCTGGCCTTGGTGGAAAGCATCTTCATGGTGTTACGCAGCCCCAGCTGGGTGGCAGTGATGCTCTGGGGATTCTTCACATAGTAATACACCGGCTGTTCCAGCGCATAGAAGCGGGAGGCATAGCGGATGTATTCCAGATTGAACAGCAGATCCTCGCTCCAGCCCAGCTCCACGTTGCACTGGATGTTATGGTTATGCACAATGTCCCGCCGGTAGAGCTTGTTCCACATCACACCGTAGTAAAAGCTGGCGGGCTCCTTCATCAGGCCACGCGCAAAGGTGGTCTTATCGTAAAAGCCGGCATCCAGAAAGCCGTACTGCTCAATGGTCTGGTAGCTGTCCTCCTCGTTTTTGGAAAAGAGGGGCTTGTGGGTTTCCACCCGATAATAGGGGGCGATCACCAGATCGGCGGTGTTCTGCTCCGCCTTTTCCACCAGCAGGCGGGTGGCGTCCGGGGCAAGGTAATCATCGCTGTCCACAAACTGCAGATATTTTCCAGTGGCCATCGAGATGGCCAGATTCCGGGTGGCGGACACACCGCTGTTGTCCTTATCAATGAGCAGGATGCGCTTGTCTGCCCGGGCGTACACATCCGCCACCTGCAGGCTCACATCGCTGCTGCCGTCGTTCACCAGAATAATCTCCAGATTCGGATAGCTCTGTCTGCGGATGCTTTCCACACAGCGGGCAATGTGCAGCTTTGCGTTATAAACCGGCACGATCACACTGACCAGCGGCTGCTCCATCCCTGATTCCTCCTTCGATTCCGTTTGATCCTCTACATTTCAGTGTAGTGCATCCGGCGGCGAAAATCAACCGGATTCCCTTTCCTTTTCTGCAGTTTTTGAGAAGGGTTTGTATTTTTGGTCATCAGCCGGTATAATAGCAGAAAAAGCCCTGCCCAGGCACGGGCGATTTTGCCCCAAAGGAGTGACCATTTTATGATGACCGAGACCATGCAGGCCCTGCGGGATCTGCAAAAGAAGCTGTACGCCTTTCAGTTCGCGCTGAATGCGATCGACTTCGACGCCCAGACCGTGGCCCCCAGCGAAAGCTACCCCGGCCGGGGCGAGGCGCTGGAGGTGCTGAGCGGCATCAAATACAGCCTGATCGCTGACCCCAGCCTGCCCGCGCTGCTGGAAAAGGCCCGCAGCGAGGAGCGCACCGAGCAGGAGGCCGCCGAGGTGGCCGAGCTGCAGCGCATGTACGACGAGACCAGCAAGATTCCCGCCCAGGAATACGCCGCCTTCGTGAAGCTGACCACCGCCGCGGTGAATGCCTGGGAGAAGGCCAAGGCCGCCAGTGATTTCTCGCTGTTCGCCCCCTATCTGGAGCAGATCGTGGCCTACCGCCGCCGCACCGCCGCCTACTTCGATGCCAATAAGGCCCCCTATGACGTGTGGCTGGACCAGTACGAGAAGGGCCTGTCCATGGCCCAGTGCGACGCCTTCTTCGACCAGCTGAAAGCGGTGATTCAGCCGCTGGTGAAGGAGATCGGCCAGCGGGGCGCAAAGATTCCCAGCGATTTTCTGAAGGGCACCTGGCCCATCGAGGCCCAGAAGATGCTCTCCGCCGCGGTGATGAAGCTGATGGGCATCGACGAAAGCCACTGCGTGCTCAGCGAGAGCGAGCACCCCTTCACCACCGAGTTCTACAAGGGCGACGTGCGCATCACCACCCACTACCACGAGGACGACATGGCCAGCAATCTGTACTCGGTGATCCACGAGGGCGGCCATGCTCTGTATGAGCTGCACATGGCCGACCGGCTGCAATACACCTGCCTGTCCGGCGGCGCGTCCATGGGCCTGCACGAGAGCCAGAGCCGCCTGTGCGAAAACTATCTGGGCCGGAGCCTGGGCTTCATCAGGAGCCTGTGGCCCACCCTCACCGAGCTGTTCCCCGCCCAGCTGGCGGGCGTGACCCCCGAGGCCTTCTACAAGGCGGTGAACCAGTGCCAGCCCAGCCTGATCCGCACCGAGGCGGACGAGGTGACCTACTGCCTGCATGTGATGGTGCGCTACGAGCTGGAAAAGCGCCTGATGGACGGTTCGCTGGCCGTGAAGGATCTGCCTGCCGCCTGGAACGCCCAGATGAAGGAGCTGCTGGGCGTGGAGGTGCCGGACGACGCCCACGGCGTTTTGCAGGACATTCACTGGGCCTGCGGCGACCTGGGCTACTTCCCCAGCTACGCGCTGGGCACCGCCTACGGCGCTCAGATGATGGCCTCCATGCGTAAAGAGCTGGACGTGGACGGCCTGCTGGAGGCGGGCAACTGGGCCCCCATCACCGGCTGGCTGGAGGAGCGCATCTGGCAGTACGGCAAGGAAAAGACCCCCGCCCAGCTGCTGCAGAACGCCTGCGGCGGCGCCTTCGATCCCAAATTCTACACCGATTATCTGGTGGAAAAGTATTCCGCCATTTACCAGCTGTAAGGGCGGCGAGGCCTTGCCTTTTGCCCGCGCCTTTGCTATACTGAGTAGCGGAATTAAACATGAAAGCATGGCGGGCGGCCACCGGGTCGCCCGTCAGGTGCCTGAACCTCTCCCGGTAGGTCGCAAGCAGGGAGGGATTCAGGCACCTTTTTTGCTGTGAGGGAGGAAGCAAAAGCCTGTGAACGTATTGCCCAAATTCTGCCGCTATGTGAGCGCCAATGTGATGGGAATGATCGCCCTTTCCTGCTACATTCTGGCGGATACCTTTTTCATCGCCAATGCCATCGGAGCCGACGGCCTGACCGCGCTGAACATCGCCATCCCTGTGTACAACCTGATCAACGCGGCCGGTCTGATGACCGGTGTGGGCGGCGGCACCCGATACGCCATCCTGCGGGCCCAGGGGGAAAACGAATCCGCCAACCGGCTGTTCAGCGGCATGGTGCTGCTGGCCGCCGGGGCGGGCTGCGCCCTGCTGGCACTGGGTGCGCTGGCCGCAGCGCCGCTGGCCGCGCTGCTGGGGGCGGACGCGGTAACCCTGCCGCTGTGCAGCGTGTATCTGCGCACTATTCTGTGCTTTGCACCCTTCTTTCTTTTGAACAGTACCCTGCAGGCCTTTGTGCGCAACGACGGTGCACCCCGGCTGGCCATGGCGGGCATGCTCACCAGCAGCCTTTCCAACGTGGTGCTGGACTGGGTGTTCATGTATCCCATGGGGATGGGCATGTTCGGCGCGGCCATTGCCACCTGCATCGCCCCCATCCTGAGCCTTTGCGTGCTGGCCACCCACTTTGCCCGGCCTGCCAGCCGGCTGCGCTTCTGTGCCCGGGGTGCCGCGCTGCGCCCCGCCGCCCGGGCGCTGGGGCTGGGGGCCTCCTCCTTTGTGTGTGAGCTCTCCTCCGGCGTGGTGTTGCTGGTGTTCAACCTGCTGATTCTGCATTTCACCGGCAACGTGGGCGTGGCGGCCTACGGCATCATTGCCAATCTGGCGCTGGTGGGGCTTGCCATCTTCACCGGTGTGGCCCAGGGCATCCAGCCTTTGACCAGCCATGCCTACGGCACCGGCAACGCCGCCGAGCTGCGCCAGCTGCTGCGGCTGGCGGTTGGGCTGGTGCTGGCACTGGCGGTGATCATTTATCTGGCTGTGAACCTGTGGCCGGACCCGCTGATCAGCGCCTTCAACCGGGATGCCGATCCTCAGCTGGCAGACATCGCCCGCGCCGGTATGCGGATCTATTTTGTGGGTTTCTTCTTCGCCGGGCCGAATCTGGTGCTGGCCGCCTATTTCAGCGCGGTGGACCGACCCCGGCAGGGCTTCAGCGTGGCCATGATCCGCGGCCTGATCGCCCTGATCCCGCTGGCACTGGTGCTGGCGGCGGCGCTGGGCATGACCGGCGTCTGGCTGGCCTATGTGCTGGCGGAGCTGTGCGGCCTTTGCGCGGCCCTCTTCTTTCTGCGCCGGGCCCGGCAGCAAAGCTGATCCGCTTTTCAAGTAAACATGAAATGCCAGCAAAAAAAGCCGTGGAGCAGGCTGCTCCACGGCTTTTTGTTTGGTTCAGTTTTTCCGGCCAATGCGCCGCTGCCGGGCCAGCCGCCACAAGGTGGCCGCCGCCAGCAGGATCAACAGCGGGGTAAAGTTAAAGGAATAGCGGGCCTTGGTCTCCCAGAAGCTCAAAAAGAGCATCAGCCCAAACACGCTCACCCGGGCAAGCGTCAGGGTGCCGGGGCGGGCCCGGCGCACCGCGCCCACCGCACCTGCCAGCACCAGACCCATCAGCAGAAACTGGTACGCCTGACAGTAGTAGACCATGGGCATGTAGCCGGGCTGACCCTCCAGAATGAACCGGTGGGTCCAGTTGGATTTGAGGGGCGTGGCCAGGAATTCCTGGACGTCATACAGCCCGTCGCCCCAGGTGATCACCGCCTTGCGGGTCATGAAGTCCAGCTGCTCCAGCGGGCCCCGGGAGGAATACTGCTCGATGATGAACTGCCGCAGCATCTGCCGCCGGTCGGCCATGGTGGGCAGATCCTTCGCGGCCTGACACACCGGGTCGTTGTAGTTGCCGTCGCCGGTGCTGCCGTAGGCAAACCACAGCTCGATGGGGAAACCGATCTCATCCTCCACCGAGAAATCCAGCAGGCCGCTGTGCTGCCAGGCCTGGTAGCCTGCATTCAATCCAATGAACATCACCACCAGCACCAGCGCCCCTGCCAGCGCCTGACGGGGCTTTTTTTCCAGAAAGAGCTGGATCACCAGCGCCACCAGAATCACTGCCACACTGCCCTTTACCGCATAGCCCACAAAAGCCGCAGCCCCCATGGCCACCAGCAGGGCAATGCGTACCGGGCGGCGTTTTTCGGCCCGGTAGTAATTCCAGCACAGTAGTACCAGCAGCCCGAAGGGCAGAGACAGGGTATCGGAATAAAAGCAGGGGGCCCACAGCACAAAGGGCAGAAAGCCCGCCGAGAGCAGAAAGGTCAGCGCCACGCCGCTGTTGTGGTGCAGAATGCGACGGGCCAGCATACACACCAGCACCACCGCCAGCCAGATGGCCAGCACGTTCAACACAATGCCCGCGTAGATGCCGGCCTCGGTGTCCGGCGTGATGCCGAACAGCCCCACCAGCCTGTACCAGCCGGTGAGCAGCAGCGCCAGACCCAGATTGTTGTTGCAGGTCACATAATACCCGCCCCACACCTGAGGGATGCCGTCGTCCAGAAAATCCGGCAGGCTCTGCAGCACGGTGTTCATATCCATGATGGGCACCTCGGCCAGCAAAAAGCCCAGCCAGCCCAGCGCCAGACCATACAGCACCAGCACCGCACCCAGCAGCAGCCGGAACCGGCGGCGGGGCAACTGATCCAGCAACGGCAAAACGAAGCGGGCCAGCGCGAACAGCACCGCACCCAGCACCGCGCCCGCTGCCAGTGCGGCCAGCCCGTTGTGCTGCCAGCGCAGCACGCTATTCAAAAAGACCCAGCCCCAGATCAGGGCAAAACCCGCCGAAAAAATGCGGGTGAGCTGTTTCTGCATTCCCATTCTCCTCTGCCGTGTGCGCCCGCACCCGGGCGGAATTTTTCTTTATTGTATCACATCACACCGGCAAAACAAAGAAAAAACCGGGAGTGTCCTTCTTGGAAGAACACTCCCGGCAGTTCCGTCTCATGACAAGGCGGGTTCAAAAGCCGCCCCCGGGCCGCTTGCTAAGCCCCGGCGCGAACGTTTTGCATCATTCAGGAAACAGCGCGCAGCTGGCCCTCGCCCTCGGCTTCAAACAGCTGCTGGCGAGGCACAAAGTACACAAACTCGCCGCCCCGGTAGGTGAGCACGCCCCGCTCGCCGGGCTGCAGCTGGCGGGCGATGTGGGCGGGAATGGCAAATTCCACTTCCTGGCCACGGGCGATGAATACGCCGCGATACTGACCCTCGCCGTTGGTCAAAATCCGCTTCACAGTGGCCATCAGGCTCACTTCACCCTTATTCGATTTCCCCTTGCCGGCCCATGCACGCAGCAGCGCGAATGCAGCACACGCCGCCAACAGGCCCGATACGATCAGCATCCACTTCATGGAATTCCCTCCTCAATGTCAATTTTCATTCATCCGCCGGGCCGCTGGCTTTGAGGACCGCGTGCCGGCCGGTTTGATTGTCCGCTTGTACTTGTAAGACGATTGAGGACCGGGTTTTATTTCAACTCTTTCCAAAAATTTTTGAAAATTCAGAAAAATTTTTAAAAGCCGCATTTTGTTCGCCTTTTGCGAACACTTTTCCCCGGTAGCAGGGCGATTTCGCCCTTAAAATACCCACTGGACCAGCAGCATGTAGCAAACCGTACCGCCGGCAATGGAAAGAAGCATCTGCCGTTTCCACCGGTGCAGGCCGATGGTGACCAAAATCGCAATGATTTCCGGCAGGCCGTGGGAACCCGCCGTCCACTGCACGCCCTTCAGGCAGTAAATCACCAGCATGCCGAAGATGGCCCCCGGCAGTGCCCGCCCCAGATACCGCACATAGGCCGGCACCTGACCGCCCCGGAACACCCAGAAGGGCAGAAACCGGGTGAGCATGGTGCCCAGCACACACAGGCCGCTGGTAATGATCTGTTGCGTCAGGGTCATGCGTCCTCCCCTCCTTCCGCCTGCATCCGGTCAATGGGCTTTTTGAGGACCGTAAGCAAAGCCAGAATACAGCCCATGGCGGGCAGCAGGAAGGAATCCACTCCGAAAAGCGCAAGGCACACCCCGCTGGCCCCAAGGCCAATGAGCGAGGGCAGATGGCCCTTCTCCTTGCCCCACTGCTCCAGAAAAATCACCACAAACATGGCGGTCATCACAAAGTCCAGGCCGGTGGTGTCGAAGGAGAGCAGCGACCCTGCAAGGCCGCCCAGCGTGGCGCCGGTTACCCAGTAGGCGTGGTTGAGCAGGGTGACCCAGAAATAGAACCAGCCCCGGTCCACGCCCTCCGGAATCTCTGCGCTGCAGTTGATGGAAAAGCTCTCGTCACACATGCCGAAGATCAGATACCAGCGTTTTGGGCCCACATCCCGGTATTTTTCCAGCATGGCAATGCCGTAGAACAGGTGGCGGGCCTGAAGCATCAGGGCCATCAGAAAGGTCTGTACCGGTGCAAAGGGCGCCAGCAGCATGCTCACCGCCACAAACTCCAGCGAGCCACCGAAGATGGTAAGCCCCATAAGCATGGGATACCAGAACAGAAAGCCGGACACATTCATATAGATACCGTAGGCCATGCCCAGAAACAGAAACCCCGCCAGAATGGGCACCGTGTGGGGAAAGGCCGCGGCCAGCGCCCTGCGGCGCATTCCCTGCTGCATTGTATGTCAACTCCTTTTATCGTGTTATCAGTTTAGCATCAAAAAGCTGGATTGGCAAGCATTCCCGCAAAACATAAAAAAGGCCCCCGCACGGAGGAACCGTGCGGGGGCCTTTGTCATACCCTAAGCAGAGGAGAATTACAGCTCAGCGAAGTACTTGATGGTGCGAACCATCTGGCTGGTGTAGCTGTTCTCGTTGTCGTACCAGGACACAACCTGAACCTGATAGGTGTCGTCGTCGATCTTGGTAACCATGGTCTGGGTGGCATCAAACAGGCTGCCGTAACGGATGCCGATGATGTCGGAAGACACGATGGGATCGGTGTTGTAGCCGAAGCTCTCGGAAGAAGCAGCCTTCATGGCAGCGTTGATGCTGTCAACGGTAACGTCCTTGCCCTTAACAACGGCAACCAGGATGGTGGTGGAGCCGGTGGGAACGGGAACGCGCTGAGCAGAACCGATCAGCTTGCCGTTCAGCTCGGGGATAACCAGGCCGATGGCCTTGGCAGCGCCGGTGCTGTTGGGAACGATGTTGGCAGCGCCAGCACGAGCACGACGCAGGTCGCCCTTACGATGGGGGCCGTCCAGAATCATCTGGTCACCGGTGTAAGCATGCACGGTGGTCATGATGCCGCTCTGGATGGGGAAGGCATCGTTCAGAGCCTTGGCCATGGGAGCCAGGCAGTTGGTGGTGCAGGAAGCAGCGCTGATGATCTGGTCTTCCTTGGTCAGGGTGTTCTCGTTAACGCTGTAAACGATGGTCTTCAGGTCGTTGCCAGCGGGAGCGGAGATAACAACCTTCTTGGCTCCAGCGTTGATGTGAGCCATGGCCTTGTCCTTCTTGGTGAAGAAGCCGGTGCACTCCAGAACAACGTCTACACCCAGCTCGCCCCAGGGCAGCTCAGCGGGATTGGGGTTGGCGTAGATGGTGATCTTCTTGCCGTCTACGGTGATGGAGCCTTCGCCAGCCTCAACGGTGTGACCGTCGTAACGACCCTGAGCGGTGTCGTACTTCAGCAGGTGAGCCAGCATCTCGGGGCTGGTCAGGTCGTTGATAGCAACGATCTCGTAACCCTCAGCGCCGAACATCTGACGGAAAGCCAGACGGCCAATGCGACCAAAACCATTAATTGCAACTTTAACAGCCATTGTAATATCCTCCTTAAGGTAAATGAATTACTTAGGTGTCTTTATTGTATACCAAAAATGGAAAAACTACAAGGGCTTGTCAATAAATTAACACAAAAGTACAAAGATTCCCCGTGCAGCGCCTGTCCTTGGGCATTATCACGGGATATTGTTGCATCATTTGTGCAAACTAACGGATACAGGCCCATAAAACAGGAGGGACCTTCATGCCTTTTGCAAGCGATTCACTGGCCCGGGCGGCTTTTCTGCGCAGCCGGGCCGCCCTTCGCCTGAGCAGAGCAGCCGACGGACAGCGGGGCGGCTATCTTCTGCTGCGCCGGGCCCGGGCGCTGGAGCTGGAGGCTGCCTTTTCGCTGCCCGCCGCATCCTGCCTGGAGCTGAACGACTGGTGCGGCGCACTGCTGGAAGCCGCGGCCGAGGTGTGCCCTCTGCCCCCGGCGTCGCTGCGCTTTTCCGGCTGGGGCGAGCCGCTGCCGGTGGCGGGCCGACCTGCGCTGCTGGAAGCGGTGATCCTGCAGGCGGTGTGCAACAGCCTTCTGTACGCCGGGCCCTGCCCCGGCATGGAACTGCGGCTGCGGGCCGTGGGCGGGCGCGCCTGCCTGTTTTATCTGGACAGCGGCCCCGGCCTTGCCGGAGACATCCGGCCCGGCTTCGGCTTCGGAGCAGCCCGGGCCTTTGCCCGGCAGGCCGGGGGAAGCTTTGCGGTGCGCACGGGCGGGCCGGGCTTTGTGTGCGCTCTTTCGCTGCCGCTGCGCTCCGACCTTCCCCCGCTGCCCGCACCCCGTGCGGCGGAGCTCTGGGAGGACCGGTTCAGCCCGCTTTATATCCATCTGGCTCCCCGGTGCATCCTGCCGGAATAAAGGCAGCCCCGCACGATTCACGCCTGCAACAATACGGTATGGCCTGAAGTTGCCCCCGCCCGGCTTTTATGGTATGCTGATTAACAGCAAAATTCGCCGCAGCGCCGCGCACAGCCGACGCCGGCACAGGGGGCTTTTTCATGAAAAAACGCATCTGCATCTTATATACCGGCGGCACCATCGGCATGATGCCCAGCGAACAGGGCTATGCGCCCAGGCCCGGCTGCTTTGCCGGGGGGCTTGCGGCCATTCCGGAGCTGACCAGCCCGGACATGCCGGACTGGGAGCTGGTGGAGATGGACCCGCTGCTGGACTCCTCCAACATCACGGTGCACGAGTGGTGCGCCATCGGGCAGGCCATTGCGGACCGGTATCATCAGTTCAACGGCTTCGTGGTGCTGCACGGCACCGACACCATGGCCTACACCGCCTCGGCCCTGAGCTTCATGCTGGAAAATCTGGACAAGCCGGTGGTGCTCACCGGCAGCCAGATCCCGCTGTGCCAGCTGCGCAGCGACGGACGGGACAATCTGATTACCAGCCTGCTCATCGCCGCCGAGGGTGTGGTAAACGAGGTGAGCCTTTATTTCGGCGGCCAGCTGCTGCGGGGCAACCGGGCGGTGAAGAGCTCGGCGGACGGGCTGCAGGCCTTCTCCTCCCCCAATTATCCCCCGCTGGCCACCGCCGGGGTGGACATCCGCTACAACAAAAGCGCCATCGGCGCGCCCCGGGTGAACGGCCCCCTGCAGCTGGCAAAGCTGGAGAACGTTCCCATCGGCGTACTGAAGGTGTTCCCCGGCATCCAGTTCGAGCTGTTCGACTCGATTCTGACCGAAAAGCTGCAGGGCATCGTGCTGGAGACCTTTGGCGCAGGCAACATTCCGGACTACGACGGCGCACTGCTGCCCCTGATCCAGAAGGCCTTCGCCCACGGCACCATTCTCACGGTGTGCAGCCAGTGCCCCCAGGGCGCAGTGCACATTGGTACTTACGCCACCAGCAGCGGCCTGAAGGCTGCCGGCGCGGTGAGCGGGCTGGACATGACCACCGAGGCCGCCGTGGCAAAGCTGTACTACCTGTTCAGCAAGGGCTACGACCGGGACACCATCAAACACTGGATGGAACAGGACCTGCGAGGCGAGCTGACCAGCGCCCGCTGACATTCTTCCATAACGCATCAAAGCGCCCCCTCGGCAGTTTTGCCAAGGAGGCGCTTTTCTTTCACGTTTCAAAAACTTATTCTTCCAGCGCCTTTTCCAGCGTATCCACAATGATCTCCAGCGCTTTGACGCGGGCAAACTTTTTGTCGTTGGAGGGCAGGATGTGCCAGGGGGCCTTCTGGGTGCTGGTCTTTTGCAGCATCTCGTCCACTGCCTGCTCGTAGGCGGGCCATTTTTCCCGGTTGCGCCAGTCCTCATCGGTGATCTTCCACTGCTTTTCCGGGGTGCTCTGGCGGCTGTTGAACCGTTCCAGCTGGGTATCCGGGTCGATGTGCACCCAGAACTTCAGGATCACCGCGCCCCAGTTGATCAGCTCGGCCTCGAACTCGTTGATTTCGTTGTAGGCACGCTGCCAGTCGTTCTCGGTGCAGAATCCCTCGATCCGCTCCACCATCACCCGGCCGTACCAGCTGCGGTCAAAAATTGCGATGTGGCCGGTCTTGGGCAGGCGGGTCCAGAACCGCCACAGATAATGGCGGGCCTTTTCGTGGGGCTCCGGGCTGGCGATGGGGTTCACCTGATAGCCCCGGGGATCCAGCGCGGCGGTGACCCGCCGGATGTTGCCGCCCTTGCCCGCAGCATCCCAGCCCTCGTACACGATGATCACCGGCACCTTTTTGCGGTAGGTGCGGTTGTGCAGCACCGTCAGCCGCTTTTGCAGCGCCTTGCGCCGTGCGTCGTATTCCTCATCGGTCAGGCTCTGGGAGAGATCCACCTGGGCCAGCTTGGGCATGGATACCAGCGGGAAGGTGTTCTGCAGCAGGGGCACCGCCAGCGCCGCATTTTTGCGGGCGGTATCGATGGCGCTGCACAGGGTTTCCAGCATCTGCACCTCGCACCACTTTTTCTCCTTCGCGTCGATGATGTACCAGGGCTCACCGGGCAGGTTGGTGGCCTGCAGATAATCGTCGAACACCTCTTTGCATTCCTCATAATGCCTGTTCTGCCAGCGGTCGTTTTCGCTCACCCGCCAGGCGGTGTCCGGGTTATCGGTCAGCGCATCCAGCCGCTTTTTCTGCTCCTTGCGGCTGATCTGCAAAAACAGCTTGAGCACCAGATAGCCGTTGTCGGTGAGCTGGCGCTCAAAGCGCAGCACGCTTTGCAGCCGCCGGGCATAGGCTTTGCCCTCCAGCTCGCCCCGCAGCCGCTCCTTTACCACCTGATCCATCCAGCCGGAATCCAGAAAGGCGAACTTGCCCGCCTCGGGAATGGCCTTCACATACCGGTACAAAAATGGATAGCGCCCCTCTTCCACGGTGGGGGCGGACATGCTGGTCACCGTGAAAAAGCGTGGGTCGATGTTCTGAATGATCCGCCCCAGCATACTGCCTTTGCCGGCAGCTCCCCAGCCCTCCACCAGCACCAGCACCGGCAGGCCGGCAGCCTTCACCTCCAGCTGCAGCTTTTCCAGCCGATCACGGGCGGCGTCCAGCCGCTGTTTGCATTCGCTTTCCTCCGGCCGCACCGGCCGAACCCAGGTTTTCAACATGTTGCACACCTCTCATTTCCCTGCCGGGGCATTCTGCCCGGGCGCTTCAGGCGGTGCGGGCACGGCTGCCCTGCCCGCCGTTTTCTTTCATTATACCACCGGGAGGCGGGTTCATAACGGCTTAAGTTTCGGCATGACTCACAAGATTTCAGCCCATTTTTTTGCCAGAGAATCAAAACCACCGGCTTAGCCGGTGGTTTGAGTAAGCCCTATAAGGGCATTATACTAGCAAAGCCCCTTAAGGGGCCACGAAAAATTCTGCCATCTGCATTTCTTGCCCTACGGCTCGTAAACGAGCAAAATCCCAAAACCATATTTTCTCTCTATATGGTAGGCAATTAGTTTGTCATCTCGCTTCGCTCGCAAACTAAATGCTAAAGCAAGTAATTCGCACCAGCGTAGCTGGTGGTTGCTTTGCACTCAATGCAAAAAGGCCCCGGACGGATGCTCTCCGCCCGGGGCGTTGCTTTGGAAAAAGCCGGAAAATCAGACCAGATAGCCCTCCGCCAGCGCGCGCAGCTCGGCTTCGTGTGCGGGCAGCCATTCCTCGAAGGAAAGGCCGGTGTCGGCCACCCTGCTGCCCAGCGCCACCAGAAATTCCGGGATGCGCTCTTCAAAGATCACGCCCCAGCTCTCGCCGAAACGCTCCTGGCCCATTCGGGCGCTGCCGTTCACATGCAGGGTGAAGGCGGGGTGGGGCTTCTTGTCCACCAGCTTCACGCCGCCGTGGAAGCCCAGCGCGCCCACCTGATGGGTGCCGCAGGAGGAGGGGCAGCCGGAAATGTGGATCACCGGCAGCGCGCCGTCCGGCAGATTCGCATCCCGTGCAGCCTGCACACAGGCGTGGTACAGCGCCTGTGAATCCCGCACGCCCTGCTGGCAGACCGAAGCGCCAATGCAGGCCACCGAATGCTCAAAGCGGGTGCGTGCGCCGTCCTCGGTGGCAGCCAGCACCTTTTCCGCTTCGGCGGCGGTGCAGTTGATCACATACATGGTGCCGTCCGCGCCCAGACGCACCTCCACCTGCTCCATGGGCTGAATGGTATCCAGCAGCGCCCGCAGGGTCTGGCGGCTGGGAGTGCCGCCCAGAGGATGGTAGCTCACCGCGAAGAGGCCCGGCTGCTTCTGGGCAATGATCCGCCGGCCGCTGATGCTTCCCTCGCCCTGCTTGGTCACCGGGCATACTTTCACCTGACGGTCCAGCCCGCCGGCGGCCTTCGCGGCCTCCAGCGCCTGATTGTAGGCCTGACGCAGGCCCTCTTCGCCCAGCGCCTCCTGCATGTAGCGGGTACGGGCCTTGGCGCGCTGCTCGTAGTTGCCGTGGGCCAGGAAGGTATCCACCATGGCCTTCACATAATACAAAATCTCACTGCCGGGCACATGCTCGGCCACCTTCAGGCCCATGCGGGGGTTGGGGCCCATGCCGCCGGCGATGTAGACCGAGAAGCCGCCGTCCGCCTCCGCCACAAAGCCCAGATCCCGCATGGTGACGTGGGCCGTGTTGCTTTCGTGGTTGGCAAAGCCCACCTTCAGCTTGCGGGGCATGTGAATGTGATACAGCAGGCTGAGCAGGTAGTCCGCGGTCATCTCGGCGTAGGGAATCACATCGAAGCTCTCGCCGGGCAGCACGCCGGACAGGGGCGGCGCCATCACGTTGCGGGGGTGGTCTCCGCCGCCGCCCCGGCAGACAATGCCTGCGTCCAGCGCCTTTGCCGCCACATCCAGAATCTGGCGGCCGGTCAGATGATGCAGCTGAATGGTCTCGCAGGTGGTCAGCTTGAGCAGCTCGATGTTCAGCCGTTCGGCAGTCTCCACCACAAAGGCCAGCTTTTCCTTTGTCACGCGACCGGCGGTCATCCGCAGGCGGATCATGCCCTTCTGGCCGCCTTTTTCGGAATAGCTGCCAAAGCCGCCGGAGATGCCCTTATACTCCTGCTTGCTCATGTTGCCGGTATAAAAATCGCGGGTGGCTTCGTCGAAGCCCGCAAGATCCGCCCGGAAGGCGGCCATCATATCGTTCATACAGTTCTCCTTTTCTGTTCGCCGCTGCCCCGGTGCGGGGCAGCCAGACTGTTATTATACCACAGCTTTGGCAGGATTTACACAAAAAAACGCCGGACCGGCAAAAAGCCGGTTCCGGCGATTTTTTTGGATGGTCACTCCTGTTTTTCCGCTCCGGAGACCGTGAGCGCATACACCGCACCCATCAGGCCCACCAGTGCAAGGCAGACGCCCTCCACCATGCTGCGCAGCTCGCTCTGGCCCTGCAGCCAGCTCCACACGGCGCTGGGCAGAGCAAGGCAGGTGCACAGGGCAAAGGCCCCCATGCCGCTGAGCCAGACCCACCGGGCGCTTTTGCCGCCGGGGATATAGGCGGTTTTCAGCTGGGCGGTGCAGAACAGCAGCGCTGCCAGCGCCGCCAGCGCTTCCAGCGTGGTGTTTACCCGCACGATGCCGGTGGGGGCAAGGCCGAACCGCTTGATGGTGAGCAGATACAGCGCCAGCGTACCCGCGATGCCGAACAGAGCACTTCCGGTGGGCGCTTCAAATTCCGGCGTAAATCGGCTGCGCCCCAGCAGCAACATCCATACGCCGCTCACCAGATACAGCACCGCCAGCGCCAGCTCAAACCGGCCCAGCTGATCGAAGGCAGCCAGATACACCCCGCCCAGCGCCGCAAAGCCCACGCCGCACACCAGTGCAACCAGGCCCTGGGCCGTGCTCTGCCCCTTCAGCGAGGCGCTGGTTTTGGGCATCATCCAGCCCGCCAGCCACAGCAGCACCAGCACGCCGCCCGCCAGCGCATAGCGCCACAGGTAGCTGCCCCAGGTCACAAAGCCGGTGGCAAGGTCAGTATAGTACATCACGTCCAGCCAGCGCACGGCGCCCGCCGCTGCACAGACCAGAAGCAGAAGGATCGTTACAATTCGTTTCATCCGCGTTCCTCTAATGTTTTGTATTTCTGCCGCACGCCCAGATACTTGTAGGCCGGGCGGATGATCCGGTTGGCGAACACCACCTCTTCAATGCGGTGGGCGCACCAGCCCGGAATGCGGCTGATGGCAAACAGTGGGGTGTACAGATCCTGACTGATGCCCAGCATCTTGTAGATCAGGCCGCTGTACAAATCCACGTTGGCGCACACGGTCTTGTTGCCCTTTTCCTCGGCAAACACCTGGGGGCCCAGCTTTTCCACCAGGCACAGCAGGCGGAACTCATCCTCAAAGCCCTTTTCCACCGCCAGCTTTTCCGCCTTCTGGCGCAGCACCACCGCACGGGGATCGCTGATGGTGTAGATGGCGTGGCCCATGCCGTAGATCAGGCCGCTGCCGTCGCCCGCCTGTTTGCGGATGATGCGGCGCAGAAACTCCCGCACCTCGTCCTCATCCTGGTAGTCCTCCACGCCGGCCTTCAGGTACTCCAGCTGCTCCATCACCTTCAGGTTGGCGCCGCCGTGCTTGGGGCCCTTCAGGCTGCCGATGGCCGCCGCAATGGCGGAGTAGGTGTCGGTGCCGGAGCTGGACAGCACCCGGCAGGTGAAGGCGGAGTTGTTGCCGCCGCCGTGGTCCGCATGCACCAGCAGACACAGATCCAGCAGCTTTGCCTCTTCATGGGTGAACTTCTGGTCCGCCCGGTAGGTGGAGAGGATGTGCTCGGCGGTGCTCTGCCCCGGCGTGGGCGGGTGGAAGAACATGCTCTGCTTGTCGTACACCCGGCGCTTGAGCTGGTAGGCGTTCACCATGATGGTGGGCAGCCCGGCGATCAGGTTGATGGACTGCTCCATCAGGTTTTCCAGGCTCAGATCCTCGGGGTTTTCGTCGTAGCTGTACAGCGAGAGCACACTGCGGGCCATCTTGTTCATGATGTTGGGGCTGGGCGAGCGCAGCAGCACATCCTCGATGAAGTGCTCGGGCAGATTGTGGTGCTCGGCAATGATCTGCTGGAACCGCTCCAGCTCGCTCTTTTGGGGGAGGCTGCCGAACAAAAGCAGCCAGCTCACCTCTTCAAAGATGAAACGGTCGTGCTCGTAGGCCTCCCGCACCAGCTCGTTCAGATCCACGCCCCGGTAGATCAGCCGGCCCGGTGTGGGAATCACCTCGCCCGCCGGGCCCTTTTCGTAGCCCACAACGTCACAGATGTTGGTCAGGCCGGCCAGTACGCCGGTGCCGTCCGGGTTACGCAGGCCCCGTTTGACGCCCAGCCGTTCACTGGTCTCGGGATCGATGTAGTTATTTTTCAAATATTCCCGGCATAAAAATTCCATACCGGAAGACTGCTGGGCCATGGCGCTTCTTCCCCCTCTTTTTAAAGCAATATCGCATCCTTCCAGATATCAGAGCCCCATCGGGCGTGAATTGTGCGGTATTGCCCTGATTTGTCAAACGGCCTGCTTCGGCGTTCTTTGCGCCCGGTGGCCGCTATTCTGGAATTCACCGGCCCCTGCCGGTGGTTAAGTTTAATCTTACACACTTTACAACGAAAAAGCAAGAGCGGAAAACGCCGCCCCGCCGCCAAGGAGGTTTAATGCCATGAAACGAAGTATCCTGCCCATCCTGCTGTTCTGCCTGCTCACCTTCTGTCTGCCGCTGGTAAGCCTTCTGCCCCAGGCCGCCGGGCAGGCGGCTTCCTCTGTTTCCCTTGCGGCAGGCAGCGCGGGGGAGCAAAGCACCTCCGCCTCCCCTGTGCCGGAAAGCGCTGCCGTATCCCAGGCGACCCAGTCCGCCCCGCCCGCCGAAACACCCGCGCCCGCCGAAGCGGTGATCCGGGTGCAGAATGCCTCCACCGGCGAGGTGCTGGAAGTGCCGGTGCTGGAATACATGATCGGCGCGGTGGCCAGCGAGATGCCCATCACCTGGCCGGACGAGGCGCTGAAGGCTCAGGGCATCGCCGCCCACAGCTACGCCTTGTATCAGCGGGATCACGCCAACACCGAAGCGCTGGGCGGAGGCTGGTTCTCGGTGGACCCGGCCCGCCGCCAGGGCTACATGACCACCGAGGTGCTGCAAAGCTACTGGGGCGAAGAATACGAAGCCAACTACCAGCGGCTGAAAACGCTGCTGGAGCCGCTGGTGCACACGGTGCTTTTATATGATGGCGCACCCGCCGCCGCCTGCTACCACGCCATCAGCAACGGGCGCACCGAGGCCTCCCAGCGGGTGTGGAACGAGGCGCTTCCCTACTTACAGGGCGTGGATTCCCCGCTGGACAAGCTGGCCGAGGGCTATCAGGAAACGGTGAGCTACACCACCCAGCAGATGTACGACATTCTGGCCACCCAGTTTGCGGGGCTGGATCTGAGCGGCAGCGCGGACGGCTGGTTCGGCGAGACAAGCCTGACCGAGGCCGGCTATGTGGACACCGTGCAGGTGGGCGGGGCCTTTGTGAAGGGCACCCAGCTGCGCGCCGCCCTTTCGCTGCGCAGCAGCTGCTTTACCATCCAGCGCACCGAGGACGGCTTCGACGTGACCACCCTGGGCTACGGCCACGGGGTTGGCCTGAGCCAGTGCGGCGCCCAGGCCATGGCCGCCCAGGGCCAGAGCTGCGCCCAGATTTTAAGCTGGTATTTCCCCGGCACCACACTTGAGGAATATGCCGGATAATCCCCCCCTCCTTCCACTTTTTGACCGAATGGCAAAATGCCCGCCCGGGTGCTTCCCGGACGGGCATTTTTGTGCCCTTTTCTGATTTTGTAAAATGAAGGAAAATCTTCCGAAAGGCGCATTGACTTTTGCCGCCGCTGCGGTATGATAGGTGGCGTTACATTTTGCCAAAGCAAAGCGGCCCGCCCCTTGCAGCGTGCCTCGAATGGAGAGATTGTTATGACCAGATCCATGACCGCCGGTTCCCCGGCAAAGCTGATTCTGCTGTTCGCCCTGCCGCTGTTCATCGGCAACCTGTTCCAGCAGGTCTACAACATGGCCGACACCTTTATTGTAGGCCGTATGCTGGGCGTAAACGCACTGGCCGCAGTGGGCTGCACCGGCAGCCTGATGTTTTTGATCATCGGCCTTGCGCAGGGGCTTTCCGCCGGATTTTCCATCCTCACCGCCCAGCGCTTCGGCGCCGGCGACGCGGACGGCGTGCGCCAGAGCTACGCGGCCAGCCTGATTCTGGGCGGCGTGATCAGTGTGGTGCTCACGGCGGCCAGCGTGGCGGGTACCCGCCAGCTGCTGGTTCTGCTGCAAACCCCGCCGGAAATTCTGGAGGATGCCACCCGTTATCTGATGGTGGTGTTCGCGGGCATTCCTGCCACCATGCTGTTCAACGTGGTATCCAACGTGCTGCGCGCTTTGGGCGACAGCAAGACCCCGCTGTATTTTCTGGTGGCAGGCTGCCTGCTCAACATCGTGCTGGACGTGCTGCTCATCCTGTATACCCCGCTGGGGGTGATGGGCGCGGGCGTGGCCACCGTGATTGCCCAGCTGCTGGCCGGAGTCGCCTGCGTGGTCTACATTCACAGGGCCTTCCCCGCTCTGCGGCTGCATCGTTCGGACTGGAGGCTCAACCGCCGTGAGGTGCTGAGCCATCTGCACATGGGGCTGCCCATGGGTTTCCAGAGCAGCATCATTGCCATCGGTTCGCTGATGCTGCAATATGCCCTGAACAGTCTGGGCAGCACCGCGGTGGCCGCTTTCACCGCCGCCAACAAGCTGGAATCGCTGGGCACCCTGCCGCTGGGCAGCTTCGGCCTTGCCATGGGTACCTTTGTGGCCCAGAACTACGGCGCGGGCAAGCTGCACCGCATCCGCACCGGTGTTGTGCAGTGCAGCGCCATGGCCCTTGGCTGGTCCGCCTTTATGGGCGCGGTCTTTCTTTTGTTCGGCAAACCGCTGGCCCGGCTGTTCGTGGGGCACGACACCCGGGTAACCGATCTTTCCTATATCTATCTGTTCATTGTCGGACTGTCCATGTGGGTGCTGGCGCTGCTGTTCATCTTCCGCTACTCGCTGCAGGGGCTGGGTCAGAGCTTTGTGCCCACCTTTGCCGGCATCATGGAACTGGTGATGCGCGGCGTGTGCTCCGTGTGGCTGGTGGGGCCCTTTGGCTTCACCGGCGCATGCCTGGCCAATCCCATGGCCTGGACCGGCAGCGCGGTGCCCCTGATCATCGCCTTTTTCATCACCATGCGGCGGCTCACCCTCTACATGCCGGAGCATGAAGCGGAAGCCTGACCGGCTTACACCTTCCCCGTGCCCACTCGGGCCTGGATAAATTCCAGAATCCGGCGGCGCTCCGCCTCGTCGGCAAAGGCCTGAGGCGGCAGCAGGGTGACGATCCGTTTGTCCTTTTTCAGCACCAGCGTACCCCGCTGGTCCTGCACGGCGTCGATTCTCCCCCAATCCCAGAAGCTGCCCTCTTCACCCCGGGCGATCTGGATGCCTTCCTCATACAGCTCAAACCGTGCAGGCAGATTCATCAGTCCCGCCGGGCCGCCCCCCTGTACGGTGGCTTTTTCCCGCCGCCGTGGGCTTGCCTGCCCGATGATCAAGGCCAGCACCACCGCCGCGGCGATTCCCTTGACCAGAGGCCCGCCGGGCATCAGCAGCAGAACGATCAGCAGCGCGACCGCGCCGCCCAGCGCCAGACGCAGGCTCATCCGGCGCTTCCAGGCATCGGCAGCGGAATAACTGGCCGCCCACACCAGCCCCGGCCGGGGCGTGATAAGCGACCGCCAGAGGGTTTCGTCCAGCGGCTGTGCGTCACGCACCCGCTCGTTCACGGTGCGCTGCAGCTCTGCAAAGCCGCCCTGCGCCGCCAGCTCCCGGGCGGAAATGGCCGCCACGCAGCTGCGCCCGGCGCACAGCAGCACCAGATCCCGCCCCTGTACCAGCCGGACACCCGGGTTCCAGTGGATGGCCAGCAGCTGCCGGCCGTCCTGCCGGTAAACGCGCAGAATCTGCTGGCTGAGCACCAGACGGCGAAGGCCCTCCGGCTGCTCCAGAAACCGCCGGTATGCTCTGCGGTTGAAAGCCACAGTGCGCCCGATCATCCAGAACGCGACACCCCAGAAGAGCACCAGAAGCCCCAGTGTCTTCCAGCCGTACCACAGAAAATTCGCGCCCCAGAAGGCAAAGCCCCAGCAGATCTGCCGCAGCTCATATACGCCCAGCGCCGCCAGAAAAACCGGCCCCAGAATGCCGAAAATTCCTGCTGGGCTGAGCAGAGTCTTTTGTCTCAGCAGCTGCCAGGCCTGCCGGCGCAGAGTGCGGTCGGCGGTATATTCGATCTCGTACATGGCGATTCCTCGCTTTCCTGTATGGATTTTCCTATTATTATACCATGAAATCAAAACCACCGGCTTAGCCGGTGGTTTGAGTAAGCCCTATAAGGGCATTATACTAGCAAAGCCCCTTAAGGGGCCACGAAAAATTCTGCCATCTGCATTTCTTGCCCTACGGCTCGTAAACGAGCAAAATCCCAAAACCATATTTTCTCTCTATATGGTAGGCAATTAGTTTGTCATCTCGCTTCGCTCGCAAACTAAATGCTAAAGCAAGTAATTCGCACCAGCGTAGCTGGTGGTTGCTTTGCACTCAAAGCAAAAGGGAGGGAAGCAGCGCTTCCCTCCCTTTTTTCCGTGTCGTTCGGCCAAATCAGGTGCGGGCCAGACCGTCCACACTGAGCACCACGCCGGTGATGTAGCTGGCCATCTCGCTGGCCAGGAACACGAAGGCGTTGGCCACCTCTTCCGGCTTGCCGATGCGGCCCAGCGGAATCTGGGCGCTCAGGGCCTGGATGACCTGCTCGGGCACCGCGCGCATCATGTCGGTATCGGTGATGCCGGGAGCCACCGCGTTCACCCGGATGCCGTGCTTGCCCAGCTCCCGGGCCAGCGAAAGAGTGAAGCCGTTCACTGCGAACTTGCTGGTGGGATAGGCAATGCCACTGGGCTGGCCGTAGCGGGACACCATGGAGCTGGTGTTCAGGATTACGCCGCTGCCCTGGGCCTGCATGATGGGCGTCACCGCGCGGGCACAGGTGAACACGCCCTTCACGTTCAGGTCCATCACCTTTTCAAAGGTGGCCTCGTCGTATTTGTCGAAGGGGGTGGAGTCGGACATGCCTGCATTGTTCACCAGAACATCAATGCGGCCGTACTCCTGCGCCACCTTCTGGAAGGCGGCCTCCACGCTGGCCAGATCGGAAAGATTCGGCGCGATGCCCGCCACCTTCGCGTTCGGGTCCTTCTCCTTCAAAGCGGCCACCGCTTTCTCTGCCGTTTCCTGCCGGGAGCCGGTGAGAATCACGGTAGCACCCTCCCGCAGGAAGGCCTCCACCGTGGCCAGGCCGATGCCCCGGGTTCCTCCGGTAACGATGGCGATCTTGTTTTCCAAAAGCATCATCCATACCTCCTTTTTATTCTTGCCCGCAGCCTTCTGCGTGCGGGATTTTCTGATTAATTTTATTATAGCACCTTTGCGGCCGGCAGATGGTGAGCAACGCACAGAAAAACGCAGAAGCGGCGCTGGAAAACCAGCGCCGCTTCTGCGTATAACATGATTCCAAAGGGAAGGATCAGTTCAGGATGGTCAGTTCGGTCTCGGGATCGAACAGATGGATCTTGTGAGGATCGAAGGCAACGGTAACGTTGCTGCCGTTCTTGGCCTTGGAGGTGGGAGCTACACGGGCGGTCATCTTGTTGCCCTTGTATACCAGGTACAGGTAGATCTCGGAGCCCATCAGCTCGGAAACCTCAACAGTGGCCTCCAGCTTGCACTCGCCCTGCTTGTTCACGAACTCGGGATCGTCCTTGATGTCCTCGGGACGAACGCCGGCCTTGACCTTCTTGCCAACGTAGGCATCCAGCTTGCCGTCGGTGGTCTTCTCCTTGGGCAGGTCGATGCGGTCGCCGGACAGATCCAGGTAGTAACCATTGCCGTCCCTGTTCAGGGTAGCATCCAGGAAGTTCATCTGGGGGCTGCCGATGAAGCCGGCAACGAACATGTTGATGGGGAAGTCGTACAGGTTCTGCGGGGTGTCGACCTGCTGCACGATGCCATCCTTCATAACCACGATGCGATCGCCCATGGTCATGGCCTCGGTCTGGTCATGGGTAACGTAGATGAAGGTGGTAGCCAGCTTCTGGTGCAGCTTGATGATCTCGGTGCGCATGCTGGTACGCAGCTTGGCGTCCAGGTTGGACAGAGGCTCGTCCAGCAGGAACACGGCCGGGTTACGAACCATGGCGCGGCCCAGGGCAACACGCTGACGCTGACCACCGGACAGAGCCTTGGGCTTGCGGTCCAGCAGGTGCTCGATGTCCAGCACGCGGGCAGCCTCACGAACACGCTTGTCGATCTCGGCCTTGTCTACCTTGCGCAGCTCCAGGCCGAAAGCCATGTTCTTGTAAACGGTCATGTGGGGGTACAGAGCGTAGTTCTGGAACACCATGGCGATGTCGCGGTCCTTGGGGGCCACGTCGTTCACCAGACGGTCGCCGATGTACAGCTCGCCCTTGCTGATCTCTTCCAGACCAGCGATCATGCGCAGGGTGGTGGACTTACCGCAGCCGGAGGGGCCAACCAGAATGATGAACTCCTTGTCGGCGATCTCCAGGTTGAAATCCTTAACGGCGGTAACGTCGCCGGGGTAGATCTTGTAGATGTGACGCAGGCTGATGCTTGCCATGGGAATCGACACTCCTTTTTATTGTTGATAAGGTTTGAATTTGTCTTTTGTTGATACGCTTGACCGCGTATCTCGTTGCTAATATAATAATACCAGACTTTTTCCGGATTTAAATAGCACTTTATTGATATGAGGTGACGTAAAATTGATTTTTGATCCGCTTGCTTTCTGCGAGCTGGCCGAGCCGCGGGACCTGCAGTTCTCCACCCCCCTGTCGCTGGAGGGCGAAGGGCTGTGGGTGGGGGTATTGTCCAGCGGGCAGTGTGCCCTGGCCGACGAGGAAGCCCCCCAGCTTGCCGGGGCGGGCAGCCTGCTGCTGGGCGCCTCCCCCCTGCGGCTGGTGCCCGCCGAGCCCTGTCATCTGGCGGCGGTGCGTCTGGTGGGGCAGGCCCCCGCCGCCTTTGCCGCCGGTCTGGAAGGCCCCATGTTCGCGGCAGGTGCATCCTGCCCCGGCGCAGCCGAGCTGGTGGCCCAGCTGGTAAGCGCTCCTTCCCCCCGCCGGGCCTCCTCCCTCGGCTACCAGCTGCTGTGCGAGAGCGCCCGGGCGGATGCCGCCGCCCCCAGCTACCCGCCGCTGGTCACCATGGCCATTGCCGCCATGCGGGAACACTACGCCGGGCTGTATGGCGTGGAGGAGCTGAGCGAAAGTCTCGGGGTGAGCAAGAGCCATCTGGTGCGGGTGTTCAAGGCGGCGGTGGGTGTGCCGCCGGGCCAGTACCTGACCGGGGTGCGCATCGAGGCCGCCAAACAGCTGTTGTGTCACCGGGAGTATCCGCTGGAGGTGGTGGCCAGTCTGTGCGGTTTTTCCGGGGCCAACTATCTGTGCCGGGTATTCAAGAAGGCCACCGGCCAGAGCCCCACCGCCTGGCGGGCGGCCGCCGCCGGGGTGCCGGAGCTTCCGGAGCTGCCCCAGGAACGGGAGCTGTATGTGTGAGCTTTTTCTCCTTATATAGTAAGAGAAAATCCCCGCAGCCCATGCTTTTAACAAATCCCACCCCCATTTCAGAAAAGATTTTGTTTTTTGTGCAAAATTTCTGCATATTTTGGGCTATAAATTTCCTCCGGAAGGCTGTATGATAAAGATAAGACCGCGATTTGCAGGCAGGGTGCGCCCCCGCTTTGCGAGTTTCACCGAAAAATACAAAGAACGGAGTGTATCACAATGAAAGTTGTTGTTACCAAAAGCTACGATGAAAGCTGCGCCTATGTGGCCGATATGATCTGCAAACTGGTGAACGAGAAGCCCAACTGCAAGCTGGGCCTGGCCACCGGCGGCACCCCCGTACCCATGTACAAGAAGCTGATCGAGGCCAACAAAGCCGGCAAGGTGGACTTCTCTCAGGTACATACCGTGAACCTGGATGAGTACTGCGGCATCCCCGAGACCCACGACCAGAGCTACCGCTACTTCATGAACACCAACCTGTTCGATCACATCAACATCGACAAGGCCAACACCTACGTTGCCAAGGGCATGGGTGACGCGGAAGCCAACGCTGCCGAGCTGGAAGCCAAGGTTCGTGAGGGCGGCGTTGCCGACCTGCAGCTGTTGGGCATCGGCAACAACGGTCATATCGCCTTCAACGAGGCCAGCGACCATCTGATCAGCGTTGCTCACATCGAGAAGCTGACCGAGAGCACCATCAACGCCAACGCCCGCTTCTTCGAGAAGAAGGAGGACGTTCCCACCACCGCCATCACCATGGGCATGGGCGACATCATGGCCGCCAAGTGCGTGGTTCTGATCGCCACCGGCCTGGCCAAGACCGACGCCATCAAGGGCCTGGTTATGGACAACGTGATCACCACCCAGAACCCCAGCAGCATGCTGAAGATGCACGAGAACGTGGTTGTCGTGATTGATCAGGAGCTGGCTGACGCGGTTGGCTACAAGGGCTAAGCGTTTAGTTTTCCACAAAACAATTACTCCCCGGTGAAAAACCGGGGAGTTTTTTATTGTCGTGCTAAAAATAAAAACAGCGGGCGGAATTCTCCACTCGCTGTTTTTTGTTGTGTTCTGTTAAAAGCTTCGCCAGCTGTCCAGCCCGTCCGGCAGATGACCGGCCCAGAAGCCGGCCAGAATCTCTGCGGCCCGGGGCCGGCTTACGCCGCCCAGCTCCCGGGTGATGGCCGGCCCGCCGGGCTGCTCCATCACCACCTGCACCGCCAGCCCGCCGTCCGGGTCGGTGGTACAGTGCATGGAGCGGCAGCCTGCAAGGGGTTCGGGCGGGGTCAGCACCAGATAACCCGCGCTCACGCCCACCGCTTCCACCGCACGGCTCAAAGCGGCGGCATCCGGCTGGCGGGCTGGCTCGCCCTCCACGGTCAGCTGCCACAGGCCGGTGTCGTTTTTGCGGCCGGGGCGCTGCTCCTCCGGCAGGCCCGGGTTCAGCCGCTGGCGGCGCTGCTCTTCCCTGCGCCGTTCAATGGCCTGCCGATCCCTTCGGCGGGCACGCACAGTGGAATAAATCGCCAGCCCCAGCATCACAACCACCAGCACTCCCAGCAGCACCGGAAGCAGCATCTGAAAGAAAAATGCGCTCATGCTTTGCCCTTCTCTCCTTCTGCCTTATTCCTCGCCCCGGCCACGCCGGGCCAGAACCTTCACGCTGCTGGCATACTCCGAGGGGGTCATGCCGGTAACCTTTTTGAAATGGCGGGAAAAATAGTGGATGGAATTGTACCCCAGCAGGGCCGCGATCTCGGTGAAGTTATGGCTGCCCTCCCGGATCATCTCCTTGGCCTTCTGGATCTTCAGATTGCCGAAGTACTCCATGGCGCCGCCGCCGGTCTTTTCCCGGAAGACCTTTTGCAGATAGCTGCGGCCCACCAGATTGTCGCGGCAGATGTCGCTCAGGGTCAGGCGGCGCTGGATGTTATTTTCCAGATACTGCTGTACCCGGCTCAAAAACTCGTTCTGGCTGCGCTCCCGGATCAGGCTGGTGGGCTTTGCCACCACCGGGCTGTCGCCCCGGCGTACCATATCCAGCAGCATGGTCTCCAGCGAAAGGCCGATCACCTGCTCGGCGCCGAAGGCCGCATCTTCCCGGCGGGTCAGATGCTGGGCCAGGGGGTCGTCCAGCGGGGTGGAGAAGGCCGCACCGGCCATCTCCACAATGCGGGCCATGAGCACCCGGTCGGTGTCGCTGGCCATGAGCACCCGGCCCTTGAAAAACTCCATGGCAGGGCTGGAACATTCGAAGGACACAATCACAATGTTGGGCGCGTCCTTGCCGGTGGCCCGGATATTATGGTATTCGCCGGGTGCGTGGAAGATCATCTGCCCCTTTTTCAGCAGCTTTTCCTCCTCGCCCGCGGTCACATAGACTTCGCCCTTGTCCGCATAGACAAATTCCCAAAAGTCATGACTTTCGCCGGTGAAGGCATAGTCCGGGCCATATTCAAAATAATGTACCGAATAAATGCGGTCGATGCGCAGCACCTTTTCCAGCTCCAGTGCCTGATAGCCCATCTGCTTGCAGCTCCTCTCCTGTGGAAGAGGGGCGGTTCGCCCCTGCTTGTTCACCCGTATTCCGGTTTCTTCTAGTTTGTAGTATATCCTAAAACGACCGATTGTGCAAATGTTTTCTTTTTTTCCGCCAAAAACAGCCCGCTCTGGCAGCGTTTGCGCCGATATGTTATACTGAAACTGATACTGCAAATGCGGGCAGCCCCCACCGGGCTGCTCCGGAGGAAAAACAAAGAGAGGAAGGACCAATGCAGCGATTCAAACAATATTTTTATACCGACTGGTCATTCTACAAGCGAATGCTGGCCATCACCATTCCCATCGCTCTGCAGAACGTGATCAGCCTGGGCGTGAACATGATGGACACCATCATGCTGGGCCAGCTGGGCGACGTGGCCATTGCCTCGGCCAACCTGGGCGGCCAGCTGTTCACCATTCTGGATGTGGTGGGCTTCGGCCTGGCCAGCGGCGCGGCGGTGCTGATTGCCCAGTACTGGGGCAAGCGGGACATGCTGCGCATCCGCCAGATCTTCGCGCTCACCTTGCGGGTGGTGCTGGTGGTGAGCAGCCTGTTCGCTCTGGTGGGGCATTTTCTGCCCCGGCAGGTGCTGGCCATTTACACCAATGACCCGGCGGTGATTGCATCCGGCGCGGAGTACCTGAAGCTGCTCTCCATCAGCTTTGTGCTGTTCAGCTTTTCCAACTGCTACATCATGTGCCTGCGGGCGGTGGAGCAGGTGCGCATCAGCATGGTGGTATACGGCTGCAGCTTCTTTATCAACGTGTTTTTCAACTACTGCTTCATCTTCGGCAAGCTGGGCGCACCGGCCTGGGGCGTGCGGGGCGCGGCCTTCGGCACCGTGATGGCCCGCCTGTTCGAGCTGTGCGCCACGCTGGTGTACATGTGCTTCATTGAAAAGCGGGTCTGCTTCACCCCCCGCTGGCTGCTGCAGCTGAAAAGCGGCCTGGGCCGGGATTACGTGCGCAACAGCGTGCCGGTGGTGAGCAACGAGCTGCTGTGGGGCGTGGGGCTTTCGGTGGTAAACCTGACCATCGGCCACATGGGCGCCAGCTACACCAGCGCCATGAGCATCGTGAACGTGTTCAACCAGCTGGTGAGCGTGTTCACCTTCGGCATGTCCGCCGCCAGCGCGGTGGTGGTGGGCAAGACCATCGGAGAAGGGCGCATTCAGGACGCAAAGCGCGCCGCCAACAGCTCGGTGCTGGTGGGTCTGTGCCTGAGCCTTATCTGCATGACCCTGCTGCTGGTGGGCCGGCCCTACATTCTCAGCCTTTACAACGTGAGCCAGCTGGCCCACGAAACCGCCTTTGCCATGATGACCATTCTGGCCCTGATGCAGCCCTTCCAGGCGGTGGGCTGCGTGATGATTGTGGGCGTGCTGCGCGGCGGCGGCGACGTGCGCACCAACCTGATTCTGGACAGCGGCCTTCAGTGGTGCCTGGCCATCCCCCTGGGCCTGCTCACCGGCTTTGTGCTGCACTGGAGCGCCCCGGTGGTGTTCTTCTTCCTGCGGTGCGACAACATTGTGAAGAGCATCGCGGGCCTGATCCGGCTGCGCAGCGGCAAGTGGATCCGGGTGGTCACCCGGGAGGCCGCCTGAGCACAGCCGCCCCCGCACAATTCACGGCGAAAGGCTCAAGGCTGTATCACGCCAAAATTGTGCGGCATTGCCCTCTATTTTTTCCACCCCTTCCCACAAGGGACAGGGGTGGTGAATTTTAAAAGAAAGTGGAGATGTGTTGTTATGAGCAAGATCGCATGGATCGGCACCGGCGTAATGGGCCGTCAGCAGGCAGGCCATCTGGTAAAGGCCGGGCATTCGGTGAAGGCTTACAGCCGCCGCTATGAGGCGGTGTGCCAGCAGGCCGAGGAATTCGGCTTTACCCCCTGCGCCACCATCCGCGAGGCGGTTGCCGACGCGGAATTCGTGTTCGTGATGGTGGGCTACCCGGCAGACGTGGAGCAGGTGTTCTGCGGCCCCGAGGGCATTCTGGAGAACGCCCCTGCCGGCGCGGTGGTGGTGGATATGACCACCTCCAGCCCCACGCTCGCCCAGAAGCTGTATGCGCTGGGCAAGGAGAAGGGCATCGCCGTGATGGATGCCCCGGTCTCCGGCGGCGACAAAGGCGCCCGGGAAGCCACCCTGTCCATCATGGTGGGCGGCGACGAGGAAGCTTTTGAAAAAACTCTGCCCCTGTTTGAGTGCATGGGCAAGAGTGTGCTGCTGATGGGCCCCGCGGGCTACGGTCAGCACACCAAGGCGGCCAACCAGATTGCGGTGGCCGGCGCAACGGCAGCGTACACCGAGGCCATCCTCTATGCCGAGAAGGCCGGGCTGGACCCCCACAAGATGCTGGCGGCCATCGGCGGCGGCGCAGCGGGCAGCTGGCAGATTGCCAACATGGCCCCTCGTGCGCTGGCCGGCGACTTCGCCCCCGGCTTCTTTGTGAAGCACTTCATCAAGGACATGAAGATCATCCGGGAGGAAGCCGCCCAGCGGGGCGTGGAGCTGGAAATGCTGGACAGTGCGCTCCATCTGTATGAGGAGTTCGCCGCGGCGGGCGGCGAGAACGAGGGCACCCAGGCTCTGATCGATTTCTATCGCAAAAAATGAGCAAAGCAAAAGGGGCAGCGGATACTGCCCCTTTTTTGCTGTATTCAGCTGTGGATCAGATCCAGCGGCTTTGCACCCTGGCCCCGGTGTTCGGCCCGCCATGCAATCAGCTGGGCCGCCACGCTCACGGCAATCTCCGCCGGGGTTTCCGCCCCGATGGAAAGGCCGATGGGGGTGCTCACCCGGGCGAACTGCTCCGGACCGAAGCCCTCCTCTTCCAGCTTCTGGCGGGTCATGGCGATCTTACGGCGGCTGCCCATCAGGCCGATGTAGCCCGCCGGGGTGGCCAGCGCCTCGCGCAGCACCTCGTAATCGTGCTCGTGGCCCCGGGTCATGATGACGATCAGGTCCTCTTCGGTGGGCTCCAGCCGGTTTACCGCGGCGGCCATCTCTTCACAGAGCACACCCGCCGCGCCGGGGAACGCATCCTTCACCGCGAATTCCGGCCGGTCGTCCACCACCCAATATTCAAATTCCAGTGCGGGCAGCAGCGCCGCCAGCGCCCGGGCCACATGGCCCGCGCCGAACAGCAGCACCCGGCCGGAGCCGCTTTGCGCCGCCCGCCGGGCCAGCTCCTGCGCCGATTCCCTGCCTGCGGGCAGATACAGAAACTCCACCCGCACCTGGCCGCCGCAGGCCATGCCCACCTGGTTGGGGCCCCTGTCGTTCAGGTCGTATTCCTCCACAGCGCTCTGCTGTTCGGCCAGTGCCCGGGCGGCCCGCTGCTGGCACACCGCCTCCACCCTGCCGCCGCCAATGGTACCGATGCTCTCGCCACCGGCCAGCACCGCCATGAAAGCCCCCGCGTGCCGGGGGGCAGAGCCTTTGCTTTCCAGAATGGTCACCAGCACCGCCGGTTCGGTTTCCAGCCGCCGGGCCAGCTGCTTCATGCCCTGATTCATCGCTTTTCTCCTTCTGTGCGCCGGGCATATCGCACCGGCCCCGTTTCATATTACTGTTAGAGCAACACCGTACAATTCTCATGCGTTATTTCCTTTAGCATATCACGCCTGCTTGCAGATGACAAGCCGGTTGACAAACATCCTTCTTTCGCGGTACGCTGGAACAGCGATCCACGGCTTTTTTGAAAGAAAATGCCGAACCGAATCGTTTTTACAGCAGTTGCCCTTTCTGCGGCCGCTGATCTTACACCAAGCAATCCCGATACCGCCGCACCCATGACGGCAAAGGAGGAACCATGTCATTCACACTGCCCGTTTACCGCGCGCCGGATTTTTCCGCGCCCGCCTTCACCCGCTGCCCTGACGCCCGCTTTGTTCCCGCCCCCTGTGACGGGGCCGCGCCGGAGGGCTACCACAGCACCAGCATGTATCCGGAATACTTCCGCATCAACGGATGCTGGACGCTGGCCGAGGAAAGCCGGATGGACAGCTGCGTGGTATTGCGGGGCAGCGGCCGGCTGGACGTGGTGGAGCTGCGCAACCTGAAAGCGGGCGACCGGGTGGCCCTGGGCCGCACCGATGACGGAGCGGATGGCATCTACCTGCACACCGGCGGTTTTGCCGCCCCGGAGGAGCAGGCCGAAACCGACGCCTTCACCTTCCGGCAGGGGCGCAGCCGGGAGACCTCCTACACCAGAGATTATGACCGGCTGATTCAGCTGCTGCGCCACGAGAAGGAGCACGGCAACATCCTCTGGGTGATGGGGCCCGCCTTCTCCTTTGACGCGGGCGCCCGCGCCGCCATGCAGGCGCTGGTGGAGGCCGGTTATGCCCACGGCCTGCTGTCAGGCAACGCGCTGGCCACCCACGATCTGGAGGGCGCGCACCTGCACACCGCCCTGGGGCAGGACATCTACACCCAGCAGAGCATGCCCGGCGGCCATTACAATCATCTGGATGTGATCAACCGGGTACGCCGCTGCGGCAGCATTCCCCGTTTCATTCAGGAATACAACATTCAGGATGGCATCATGTACAGCATTGTGAAGCAGGGCGTACCCTTTGTGCTTACCGGCTCCATCCGGGACGACGGCCCCCTGCCTGAGGTAATCGGTGATGCCTATCAGGGCCAGGCCGCCATGCGGGGGCTGGTGAAGCAGGCCACCACCGTGATCTGCCTGGCCACCATGCTGCACACCATCGCCGCCGGCAACATGACCCCCAGCTTCCGGGTGCTGCCGGACGGCACCATCCGCCCGGTGTATCTGTACACCGTGGACGCGGACGAATTTGTGGTGAACAAGCTGCTGGACCGGGGCAGCCTGTGCGCCACCACCATGGTGACCAACGTGCAGGATTTCATCACCAAGCTGGCCCACGGTCTGGGCGTTCTGTAAGAGGTTTATGTTACATAAATAAAGAAAGGAAGTGCCCTCCATGCGCCGGGCCCTGTTTGCGTTGATTCTATCTGCTGCGGTTCTCTCCGGCTGCTCCTCCCCCTCTGTTTCGGAGGGGAACGGGAAATCCGCTCCCGCCAGCCAGTCCTCTGCCGATGCATCTTCTTCCGTCGCCGCACCGCCTGCACAGGGCGCGGTAAACGAGGCCCAGCTGCGCTGGAAATCGGAGGCCCCGGTGGCTCTGCGTCAGGCGCTGACGCTGGCCACCGATCTTCCGGTCATGGAATTTCTGATGCCTGCTCTGACCGGGCAGGACGCGGTGGTGCTGGTGGGAAAGCCGGAGCTGAGCGTGCCCCAGGCCGCCTTTTACGTGACCGAAACCGAAGCCCTGCCGCTGGACATCGGCCCCTGCGGGCCCCGGAGCATACAGCGCCTTTCGGTGGAGGAGGGCGAAACCTGGGTGATGATCACCGAACAGCAGCTGGGCGTTTCGCCCCCGGCCAGCTACTTTTTCCATCTGGATAAGGACGGCGCGCTGACCAGCTTTTCTCTGCGGGATCCCGAGAGCGGCCAGCCGCTGGCGGTGTCCGCTCAGGCAGAGGAGGGCCGCACCCGGTTTTCGCTGGTGGTCAGCCGGCTGGACGGCGGCTGCACCCGCATAGAACCCGCGGACGGGATGGACAATTCCTATCTTTGGGTCACCGAGGCGGGGAGCTTTCTGCCCACCGGCCGCAGTGTGCATCACTATCCTCTGGTGCTGGAAAACGGCAGCTTTTATGAGCTGGGGGCCGTTCCGCTGGAGGAGGAGCAGTTTTTGCAGCTGTTCCCCGAGGGCAGTGACTGGCTGGCCCGGATGCTGGAACACGAGACCCGTCTGGTTCGGGAGGATACGCTGGACAGTGAATACACGTTTCTGTACCGGGGCGACGGCACGGTGGACGTGAACCTGCGCTACGGGGATTTTGACTGGGGCTGGCAGTGCTGCCATCTCACCCTGACCCCCGGCCAGCCCCTTCCCGAGCCGGGCACCCCGGAGGGCATCTTCCAGCCGGGCCGCCGTATGGAAGCCGGTTGCCCGGCCATCGCCCGGCAACCCCGGCTGCCCGACGCCCTTGCCGAATCCGGCGGGGGCCAATGAATCAATCTGACCACAGGAGGAACTCAATTTTGATCAAACGCATTGCATCCGTTCTGTTTGCCGCCCTGATGCTGGGCGGCGTTCTGGCAGGCTGCGGCGGTGAAGGCGCTTCCGAAGCCCCTTCCGCTCCGGCTGCCACGCCCCAGAGCACACCCGAACCCACCGCCGAACCCACTCCCACGCCGGATCCGGAGGCGGTCTGGGCCCAGGCCGGCAAGGACACCATGGCCTGGCTGCAAAGCCAGCCCGGCTTTGAGGAGCTGGATCTGACCGTACAGGAGGGCTTCCCCTATTTTCTGGCGGTGAACCGGGACGCCAACACCGTGACCGTTTACACCGCCGATGAGAACGGCCAGTACACCAAACCCTATATGTCCATGGTGTGCAGCGGCGGCACCGACACCCCAACCGGCTACTGGAACACCCCGGTGAACTACGACTGGCGGCTGCTCTCCGGCCCCTGCTACGGCCAGTACGCCACCCGCATCGACGGGCCGTACCTGTTCCACTCGGTTCCCTACTACACCCAGCACAAGGATGATCTGGAATACGACGAGTTCAACAAGCTGGGCACCACGGCTTCGCTGGGCTGCATCCGGCTGGCGGTTGTGGACGTGCGCTGGATTTACGAAAACTGCCCCATCGGCACCCCGGTGGCCATTTATGACGACGCATCCAACCCCGGCCCCATGGGCAAGCCGGACACCCTGACCATTGACCCGGCAGACGAGAACCTGCGCGGCTGGGACCCCACCGACCCGGACCCGGCCAACCCCTGGAGCGATGAATATCTGGACGGCACCGCCATCCGCAGCGCCGCCGCACAGGCCGACTGGGATGCCTTCAAATCCAGCGAGGCCTTTACTCAGAATCTGACTCCCACCGACCTGCAGGGCTGGAGCCACGACAGCGCCATTGTGGGCACCCGGGGCTGACCTCTCTTCCTTTTTTCACAAACAGAAAGACCCGTGCGGGCTTGCCAATTTGGCAGCCCCACGGGTCTTTTTTGTTTTGCTGATTCAGCGGGCAGGTTTACCAGTCCCACCGGAAACCGGCGGCCTGCAGATCGCCGCGCACCGCGTAATACTCCTGCTCAAAGGTCACATACTCGCCGGCGGCCAGCGCATCCAGCTGGCGCTCGCAGGCGCAGGCGGCCCGGGCCAGCGTGTGCGCCGCTTCGGCGGGGCAGCCCTCGTGGCTGCAGGCCAGCAGATACTGCATCACGTTGGGCAGATACTGCACCGCAAAATCCGCCGCCTGGGCGGGGTCCGCCCCTTCGGCCTCCAGCGCCGCCAGCAGCCCGGCGCAACTGCTTTTCAGCCGCTCAAACTGCCAGGCCAGCATGGGGGGCTGGTCGAAGGTGCTGCCCATGCCTTCCATGGCGCGAACCGCACCCCGCAGGCTGCCCAGCACCCGCTGCTCCACCGGCAGATTCTGCGGCAGGCTGGGCGGCGGGGGTACGGGCACCGGAGCATGCTCCGGCTCATCCAACCCCAGCACCGGCAGCACATGGGCAGGCAGCAGGGCGTTCACCACCAGCAGCATGCCACCCACCAGCAGCGGCACCGACAGAATCGTGAGCGTGGTGCGCAGCCAGCCCCAGGGGCTGGGAAGAAGAATACACACGGCAGCCAGCACAAAGCAGGCGGCAGCCGCCATCCAGAATCGTTTTTTCACAGGGCAAAGCCCCCTTTCGTTTTAATTACATTGCTTGCAGCGGCTTCAGCTGCGCCGCTGGTACAGGTAATAGTGCATGGTGCTGTAACCCTTGTTGCGCAGATACTCCTCGGTGCCGTCCGCCACCAGCTCGTACCGCTCCAGAATCGCGGGCTCCTTCTCCTGCTTGTATTGTTCCTTGTCCTCTTCCTCGGTGCGGGCGATCACAAACTCCACATCCGCTGTTTGCAGGGTGGTTTCCATCTGCCGGTTCATCTCGTCCAGCGGCAGGTTGAACACGCCGATGAATTTCTGCGTGGGCATCACGTCGCACACGGTGTAAAACCCACCGTCCAGCAGGTGGAGCATCGCCATGCTCCGGTCCTCGGACTGATCCACCACCTGCTTGAACTGGTACTGCACCGTCTGCTCCAGCGGCTGCAAAAACGCCTGCCGATTGGGGCTGTGCCACAGCGCGTAGCCCACCCCCAGCACCAGCGCCGCAGCCACCGCAACGCGGCTCAGCAGCCCGGCGGGCAGGGGCATGCGCTCCAGCAGTAGCTGCGCCGGGCCCAGCAGAGCCAGAAAGCCCAGCGGCACGAACAGCACAAAGGGCATGCCGTAATAAATGTAGGCGTTGGAGGTGGCGCCATAAATGCCCACGGCCATGAGCACGGCACAGGCCAGAACCAGCACCCGCTCCCAGATGCCGCGCCCCTTTCCCGGCCAGAACACAAACCAGACAAGACCGGCCACGGCAAACACCGCGAAGGTCCAGTTCAGGCGCAGCATGTAGGCAAGGCTGTTCGTCACCGCGGCCAACACCCCGGCAAGGCTCAGCGAACCGCCGGAGCCGTAGAGGAACAGATTGTTGTAGAAATAGCACTGCCACAGATCGCCCAGCGCACCGTTCATGCCAAAGTAGAGCAGCCAGGGCAGGCAGGCCAGCGCAAAGCCGCCGAAAAAGCCCGCTGTAAGCCGCGCCGCGGCCTTCGGCCCGCCCCGGTAAATCTCGTGAACGAACAGCACCAGCCCCAGCGCGGCGAAGATGCCGCACAGGGTATATTTGGTCCAGAACACCGCGCCGCACAGTACGCCCAGCGCCAGTGCGCCGCCCCAGCCCAGCGGCCGGTTCTCCCACAGCGCCCGCAGGCCCAGATACAGCCCCGCCGCAAACAGCGGCAGGCACAGCTCTTCCATGCTGTCGCCCATCTGGAAGCTGGGGCAGGAAAAGCTCACCGCCAGCACCAGCGGCAGCGCCGCAAAGCGCAGCGACCCTGCGCCGTACAGGGCCATGATCTTCTGGCAGAACCACAAAAACACACCGGCCGCCAGCATCTCCAGCAGGAACACGCCCAGAAAGCCGTTCCGCTGCACAAAGCTGGCCAGACCATGCAGAAACAGCACCAGCGGGCCCTTCTGCTCATAAATATCCCGGTAAAGCACCTGCCCCCGCACCATGCTCTTGCCCACGGTGAAAAAGCACTGGGCGTCGCCCCAGTTGTTCAGCGGGTAAAAAAACGAGCTGCGGCTGCAAACCGAGACCACGCCCGCCGCGCAGGCAAACGCCCAGACCCAGGCCACAAGGGGCTTTTTCCATTGTTGGGTGAAATATTTCAAGGGGATTTTCTCCTTTTACTTGCAGCGTCAGGTACTATTATAACACAAAATGCCCGCCCTCAAAAAGAGGGCGGGCAGAAATGCTTTTGTGGAATCTTACTTGACCTCGGGCAGGCTGGCAGCAGCGGAGCTCTGGCCAACGCGGCGGGTCATCTCGTCCGGAGCTTCGGGGCGGAACTTCACCTCGGGGTACTCCTCGTCCATCACGCGGGCAGCGGTCTCCAGAATGATGTCGCCGCCGCGGCCGCTCATCACGCGGCCCATCATCTGCACATGATGGATGTCGTAGAACTGAGCGTACAGGCCCATGGTGTGGCCCAGGTATACGCCGATGCTCTCGTACACCTTGATGGCGCGCTCGTCGTTCTCAGCCATCAGGCCCTGAACAACCTTCAGGCGCTTTGCCGGGGGCTCGGTCTCGTCCAGCTCGATGCCGGCGCGGGGAGCCAGCTTGTTCACACCGTCCTGGCTGAAGTACTTCACGCCGCAGCCGATGTCGCCGCTCCACTCGTCCTCCATGGCGTCGGGCTGGCCGTCCACGGGGGCGAAAGCCAGCTCGTTCAGCCAGCCGCAGATGTTGCCCTCGCCGTCCACATAGCCAACCGCCTCGCTGGTGCCCATGGCGATGCCCATGATGCCGTTCTCACCCAGGCCCATAGCACCGGCCAGAGCGGAAACGTCGCCGTCGTTGGCAACCACAACGGGGATCTCGTAACCCAGGATGCGGCTCAGATCCTCGGCAGCGCGGGTGTAGATGTTCTTCACCTTGGCGTCGAAGTCTTCCTTGCCCACCTTCAGGAACAGGCTGGCAACCATGCACTTGTTGTCGATGTAAACACCGGCGGAGGAAACGCCGATGCCGTCCACCTTGCGGCCCTTCTCCAGAATCTTGGCGGCAGCAGTCTCCATGGCAGCCAGGATGCCCAGATAGTGGTAGTCGGGGTTGGAGTTGACCTTCGGGTACCACACAACCTCTTCGCTGTAAATGGTCTCGCCGTCGATCACGGCGCTTACCTTGCGGTCGGATCCGCCGGCGTCGAAGCCGATGCGGGCGCCGTTGGTGTGGCGGCCAACGCTCTCAGTCTTCTGGAAGGGAGCGGGCTTCTGGTCGTAGGGCAGGGCCACTACTTCGAACTCACGCTCGTAAACGCCTTCCATGAAGTTCTTGTCGAACTCACGGCTGCCGCCCACGGAGTAGGCCTTCTTGATGCCCTCAGCCAGCTTGTCGTCGCCGCAGATGTACACCTTGAAGCCGCCCCAGCTCCACAGCAGGAACTTTACCAGACGATCCACATAGTAGGCGTCGGCCTCGGCCATTTCGGGGGTGTCGTATACCTTGCACTCCCAGGTGCCGATCTGGCCGCCGCTGCGCTCCACAGCGATGCACAGGGGCTTGGTGGCGCCCATGGAGTAGTGCTTGAAGAACAGGCCCAGAGGCACAAAGCCCTGGTCCAGCTCAGGCAGATTCTTTACGGGGATCTCAACATTCAAGAATTTCATGTTTTTCCGTCCTTTCGTGTCATCACCGGCGCTTCGGCCCGTGGCCCGCTGCGCACTGCGCCGGGCTGCGGGCCCGGCCGCTTCTCTTGCTTTCATTGTAGTACATCCCGCGGCGCAGCGTCTAGTGCAAAGCGGCTTTACAATTTGTACTTTCGTGTATTTTTGGGCGCTGTGGCCAAAATCACTGCCCCATGTTCACAGCTTTTTCGCTATATTATTAGATGGAAGTGCGTCCGCTGCCGGGCTGTATAACCGGGCAAAAAGCGGGGCAGACTAAGGCCAGAAAAGGAGGAAAAAACATGTCTGTTTTTTATAAGATCTGCATTCTGCTGCTGATCGTGGGCGGTTTGAACTGGGGCCTTGTGGGCCTGTTCCGTTTCGATCTGGTGGCCTGGCTGTTCGGCGGTTCCGCCAGTGTGCTCAGCCGCATCGTCTACTCGCTGGTCGGCCTTTCCGCTCTGGGCGCCATTCCCAGCCTGTTCATGTCGTCCGACAACGAGCGCTGATCCCACACAGCACAAAAAGCGCGCTTTCCCTCCGTTTGGGGAAAAGCGCGCTTTTTGTTATAAAAAAGAGAAAAAGGAATTTTCTAATCTTCCAGATACACCGCCGCATCCTGCTGTTCGGTCACATAGCCGATGCGCGCAGCCTCCACGCCCGCGGCCAGCAGCCGCTCGAGGCATTCGTCGGCGCACTCTTCCGGCACGGCGGCCAGCAGGCCGCCGCTGGTCTGGGGGTCGTAGAACAGATCCTCCAGCGCCAGCTCAACCTGCCCGTTCACCTGCACGCCCGCCTGGGCGTATTCCCGGTTGCGGTAGGCCCCGGCCGGAATGAAGCCCATCCTTGCCAGCTCCAGCGCCTCCGGGTGGAAGGGCACCGCATGGGCCTGAATGTGCAGGGTGCAGCCGCTGCCCTGAGCCATCTCGAAGCTGTGGCCCAGCAGGGCGAAGCCGGTCACGTCGGTGCAGCTGTGCACCGGATATTCCACCAGCACGTCCCGGGCGGCCCTGTTCAGGGTGGCCATCTGCCGGTAGATCCGCTCCAGCACCGGCGCTTCCACCAGCTCCGCCTTGGCGGCGGTGGTGATGACCCCCACGCCCAGCGGCTTTGTGAGCAGCAGCACGTCGCCGGGTTTGGCTCCGCTGTTGGTGAGCACCTTTTGGGGGTGGACAAAGCCCGCCACCGCCAGCCCGTAGATGGGTTCGGCCCCGTGGATGGTATGCCCGCCGGTGATGATGGCCCCCGCCTCGTAGGCTTTGGCGTAGCCGCCCCGCAGAATCTCGTGCACGGTGTGCCTGTCCATGGATTCGGGCAGGCACATGATGTTCAGCGCGGTGCGGGGTTCGCCGCCCATGGCGTACACGTCGCTCAGGGCATTGGCCGCCGCGATCTGGCCAAAGAGATAGGGGTCATCCACAATGGGCGGGAAAAAGTCGGTGGTCTGCACCAGCGCCACCTCATCGGTGATCACATACACGCTGGCGTCGTCGCTTTTGTCGTAGCCCACAATCAGCCGGGGGTCATAATGGGTTTCAAAGCCCTCCAGCATCCGGGCCAGCGTGCCCGCGCCCACCTTGGCCCCGCAGCCCGCGCAGCTGGCCAGCTTTGTCAGTTTCACTTCGGTTTCCATAAACGGCGCCTCCTTCAGCTGCCTTCCGCCCGGTAGACCGGCTGGTAGCCCTGGCCGGTCAGCCGGACCACCTGCTCCACCTCCGGAAGATATTCCCCGCCGGGGCAGGGATCGTCGCCCTCATATTCCGCGCAGGTTCCGCAGCTGCTGCTCAGCGCCCGGGGCACCGGCATCACCTTCACCGGAATGCCCCGCTGCTGGCACAGCTTTTTGAAGCGGATCGCGCCGAAATGCGAGTAAAAGGTGGCAATGTAGCTCATGTCTTAGTCAGGGTCAGGGTATATTCGCCGCCCTTTTCCTCCGTCTGAACCGTGTAGCCCTGATGCTGGGCATAGCGGGTCACATTTTCCCTGCTGGCCAGATTGTCCACCAGCACCTGATACCGGGCCTGCTTGTCCGCCATGGCCTTGCGGGTCATGACCACCGGCTCCGGGCAGGAAAGCCCTCTTGCGTCCACGATAACCATAGTTGTTTCCTCCTTATGCGTTCTTGCGGAAGGTGTTCACGCAGGCGATGACCGCCACCACCGCGATGCCGATGATCACAGCCACCTGACCGGCAGGGGTGCTGCCGGTGCCGCTGGAGGCCAGACCGAAGTTGTGGGCAAAGGCAGCGCCTGCAACAAGGCCCAGAACGGCCACCGCGCTGTCGGAATTGCCCTCGCCGGCCAGCACCAGCTGGCGCAGGGGGCAGCCGCCCAGCAGCACGCAGCCAAAGCCGGCCAGCAGCATGCCCAGAAAGTTCCACACACCGTCGGTATGGGCCACGGGCTGGCCCTCAAAGCCCAGGGTGAAGTAGGCCTGGCCGGTAACCGCGCTCAGAATCAGGTTACAGATCAGAGCGCTGGCAAAGATGGCCACAAAGCCCAGCAGCAGCTTGCTCTCCCGGAAGAGGGCCATATCGCGGATGCCGCCCACCATGCACAGGCGGGTGCGCTGGGCCAGAGCGCCCACCACAAGGCCCGCGATCAGGCTGATCAGGATGGGAGCATGCAGCGCGCCGGGGCCTGCGCCCGCCTCGGAGAAGAAGATGAAGGCGGGAGCCGCCACCAGCAGCACCAGCATGACCACCTGCACCGCCGGGAAGGCTGCGCCCTCCAGCACCGGCTGTTTAAAGGTGCGGCCCAGTGAGTAGCCCCGGTTCAGGAACACAACACCCACCAGAATGCCCGCCACGAAACCGGCCAGACCCAGCAGCGCGTTCAGATCGCCGCCCGCCAGACGCAGAATCATGCGGAAGGGGCAGCCCAGAAACATCAGGCAGCCGATCATCACAAAGAAGCCCAGCACAAAGCGGGTCAGCGGGGCGCTGCCGCCCCGGGCGGAAAATTCCTTCTTGGCCAGCGCCATGGCAAAGCTGCCCAGCACCAGACCAATGATCTCCGGCCGGATGTACTGCACTGCGCCCGCCCGGTGCAGGCCCAGCGCACCCGCGGTGTCCCGCAAAAAACAGGCGATGCAGAAGCCCATGTTCACCGGGTTGCCGAAGAACACCAGCGCCGCCGCAATGACGCCGATGATCAGCCCCGCGATCACGATTGTGATCTTTTCCTTTTTCAAGTCCATACCAAACGATCCCTCACTTTTCTTTTTTTGGGCAACACCGCACAATTCACGCCTAACGGCTCAGGCGGCGTATCACGCCCAAAATTTCCGTGATATTTTCCAAAAATGCGCGCCAATCCACCAAGGATTAGTTGTGCTTTTTGGTTCATCTCACGAAAATTTTCCGGCGCGCTCCACCACCCGAAATTATGCGGTGCTGCCTTGGGGTTCTCCTGTTTCCAATTATAAAGAGTAATACTTTTGTTTTCCAATAGAATCTATTAATCCAATTAATAGATTTATCCATTATCTTAATAAATCAATTGTACCGCGGCTATACCTGTGGTATGCTGGAAGCAGATCATACACCGGAACAGAGGGAGGACGCGACCATGCCGCGCATTTATCTGGACAATGCCGCCACCAGCTTTCCCAAGCCGCCTCAGGTGGCCGGGGCGGTGTTCGATTACATGACCAACGGGGGCTGCAACATCAACCGGGGCGGCTACCAGACCGCCTACGATACCGAGGAACAGGTGTTCGAGACCCGCCAGCTTTTGTGCGAGCTGTTCGACGGGCCGGACTGCAAAAACGTGATCTTCACAAAAAATGTGACCGAAAGCCTGAACCTGCTCATCAAGGGCTTTCTGCACCCGGGGGATCATGTGCTGGTCTCGGCCATGGAGCACAACGCGGTGATGCGCCCGCTGGTGCAGATGACCGCCCACGGGGTGGAGTTTTCCCGCATTCCCTGCCGGGCAGACGGCTCGCTCTGCATCGAAGCGATGGAGGGGCTGATCCGCCCGAATACCCGGGCGGTGATTCTGACCCACGCCAGCAACGTGTGCGGCACCGTGATACCCATCCGGCAGGTGGGCGAAATCTGCCGCCGCCATCGGCTGCGCTTTTTTGTGGACGCCGCCCAGACCGCCGGGGTGCTGCCCATCTCCATGACGGAGGATTTCATCGACGCGGTGGCCTTCACCGGCCACAAGGGGCTGCTGGGGCCCCAGGGCACCGGCGGCCTTGTGCTGGCCGAGGGGCTGGAACAGAAGCTGGACCCGCTGCTCAGCGGCGGCACCGGCAGCCTGAGCCATACCGAGGAGATTCCCGCTTTCCTGCCCGACCGGTTCGAGCCGGGTACTCTGAATCTGCCGGGCATTCTGGGGTTGCGGCAGGGGCTTTTGTGGCTGGGGCAGCAGCCGGAGGGGGCGGTGCTGGCCCATGAGCTGGCGCTCACCGGCCGGTTTCTGGCCGGGCTGGCTTCGCTGGAGGCCGAGGGCCTTGTGCGGCTGGCGGGCAAGCGGGGTCTGGAAGGCCGCACCGGCGTGGTGTCCATCCAGACACCCCGCCACGAGATGGCCGAAGTGGCCTACCGGCTGGACAGTGAATTCGGTATCCAGACCCGGGTGGGGCTGCACTGCGCCCCTTCCGCCCACAAAAGTCTGGGCACCTGGCCCGCCGGAACCATCCGGTTTTCCTTCGGAGCCTTCAGCACCGAAGCGGACGTGGACGCGGCCCTGGCCGCGCTGGAGGTGATTGTTCATGGAGCTTAAGCAGCTGCGCTCCTTCGCGGCGGTGGTGCGCTATGGCAGCTTCACCCGGGCGGCGGAGAACACCTATCTTTCCCAGCCCACCATCAGCACCCACATCCGGGCGCTGGAGGAGGAGCTGAACACCCAGCTCCTTCTGCGGGACACCAAGAATCTGCAGGTCACGCCCCGGGGACAGGAGCTGTACGAATGCGCCTGCCGGATGCTGGAATTGCAGGACAACCTGCTGCAGCGCTGGCGGCAGAGCGACCAGCATATCATCCAGCTGGGGGCTTCCACCATCCCCTCGGCCTACATCCTGCCGGAGGTGCTGCCCCGCTACGGGAAAGAGAATCCGGGCAGCTATTTCGTGGTGCACCAGAGCGACAGCCGCCAGGTGATTCAGGGGGTGGCGGAGGGATTGTTCGACGTGGGCATGAGCGGCATGCCCTGCCAGGACGAGTCCATCCGCTGCGAGCCCTTTTTTCGGGACCGGATGGTGCTGATCACCCCGGTGAGCCGCCGGTTTCTGGCGCTTCAATCCCAGGGAGAGGCCGCCCTGCCCGAGCTGCTGGCCGAACCCATCATTCTGCGGGAGGCGGGCAGCGGCAGCCAGAAAAGCGCCGACCGCTTTCTGGCCCAGATGGGTCTGCGGGAAAGCGAGCTGCGGGTCACCGCCCGGGTGAACGATCAGGAATCCATCAAGAATCTGGTATCCGGCGGGCTGGGGGTATCCATCGTGTCGGAAAAGGCGGTGCGGGATTTCGTGGCGGAAAAACGGCTGCTGGCCTTTCCGCTGCCGCCGGGCAGCGCCGAGCGGAACCTGTATCTTCTGCTGCCCCGCCACGCCAATGCGGACAGCCTGCGTTTTTCCGCCTTTGTTCGGGAGTTCTACCGCGCCCCGCAGTCTCTGGAATAACACAGGAAATGACACAAAAACCGCCCGCCGTGTGCTTTGGCTGCACACAGCGGGCGGTTTGTTTTTCTGTCTGGCCGGCTCAGTCGCTGAACAGGCGTTTTTTGTTGTGCATGTAAACACTGGTAACCAGCCCCACACACAGGTACATCATCAGTGCGCTGCTGCCGCCCGCCGAAAAGAAGGGCAGCGTGACGCCGATGACCGGCAGCAGCATGGTGTTCATGCCCAGATTGATGATGATCTGCCAGGCCATGGCCGCGAATACGCCCACACAGATATAGGTGCCGATGTGGTCCTCGCTGCGCAGGCCGGTGATCAGGGTGCGGATGGCGATGCCGAACAGAAGCGCCAGCACCACCGCGCAGCCCACAAAGCCGATGCACTGGGCCATGTAGCTGAAAATAAAGTCGTCCTGGGCGTTGATCACATAGGAGTGGTCATCGTGGAAAAATCCGTTGCCGAAGATCTGACCCGAACCGATGGAAACCCGGCCGCCCTTCTGCTGCTGCATAATGTCCCGATACTGGGGATCATCCGGATAGAACAGAGCCATGATCCGGTCCACCTGATAACCCTTGAGCTGATCCGGGAAGAAGTTCAGGATCGCCGCAAGCCCCGCCGAGCCCAGCGCAATGGCACTGAGGATGTATTTCCAGGAAAGGCCCGCCGCAAACAGCATCATGCAGCCCATGGTGGCAAACACAATGCCGGTGCCGTCGTCGCCCTGAATGTGGATGATACCCACCGGCACCAGAATGTGCAAAAGCAGCTTGGCCAGCACCTTGGGCTCGTTGATGTGTTCGCGCACATTGTCCAGGTGCATGGCGAAGGTGAGGATAAAGCTGATTTTGGCCAGCTCGGTGGGCTGAAGGCTCAGCGGGCCGAACAGAATCCAGCTGTGGTTATCGGTGTTGCTGGGCGCATATCCCAGTTCGATGGGCCCGATGGAGAGTCGGGTCAGGGTGAGCAGCACAAGCCCCCATGTGATGGTCACATGCACCGGCCAGATCTTGGCCAGGCCCCGGTAGTCGATGCAGGAGAGCATCACCGCACAGAGCAGTCCCAGCAGGCTGGCTGCCGCCTGCATCATCGCATCCCGGTAATTGCCCAGGCCGGTAATCTCGCCGGTGAACGAATCCACAGCAAAGCCGCCGTTGTCCATGCCGATGCTGATGAGGGTGATCACGCTGAGGGTGGAGCAGCACACGCACAGCAAAAGATAAAACCAGTCGGTGGCTTTTATATATTGACGAATGATCTTGAACATTCCATGGCTCCTTCTGTATTTGCCTTTGTGTTTTCTTATTATAGCCCAGTTGAGGGCGGCTGACAATCATTTCCCCACGGCTTTGTGTTGAACTTTGGGGGCTGATTGTGTTGAACTTTAGGGGTTGATTGAGTATACTTATTACAATGCAGCATTGCACAATTTACGGCTAGCACCTCAGGCGGCGTATCCCGCCAAAATTTCCCGTGATACTTTCCAAAAATGCTCGCCAATCCACCAAGGATTGGCTGTGCTTTTTGGTTCGTATCGCAAAAAATTTTCCGGCGTGCTCCACCACCTGAAATTATGCAGTGCTGCCGTAAGTATGCATGTTTTTCGTGTTTCTTTTATGAAAACGAGGCTGCATCCCGTTTTATTTCACGGCCGGCGGGCTTCTTTGCCTGCCCCGGCCGGAATCCCATCGTTAAGGAGCAAATGTTTCATGGCCATCTTCAACACCGCCAGCCGCGCCGAGACCGTGGCTCTGGGCGAGCGGCTGGCCGGCCGCCTTGCCCCCGGCAGTCTGGTGTGCTTCACCGGCGGGCTGGGCGCGGGCAAGACCGCCTTCACCGAGGGGCTTGCCAAAGGCCTTGGCTGCACCGATCCGGTGAGCAGCCCCACCTTCGCCATCGTGAATTATTACCGGGGCCCCCGGCCGCTGGCCCATTTTGACCTGTACCGCATCTCCACCGAGGAGGACCTGAACGCCGCCGGCTTCTACGACTATCTGGATCAGGGCGCGGTGGTGGCCGCCGAGTGGAGCGAGAACTTCGCCGCTCTGCTGGCGCTGGAGCATCCGGTCACCGTGGACATTCAGGTCACCGGGCCGGAGAGCCGGCGCATTTCCATCGAGGGGGTGAGCCTGTGACCGTTTTCGGAATGGACACCGCCGGCCGCACCGTGAGTGTGGCCCTGATGCGGGACGGCCAGCTGCTGTATGAGTGCTATCAGGACGCGGGCCTGACCCACAGCGAAACCCTGATGCCGCTGGTGGACGCGGCATTCAAGGCCACCGGCCTGACCCCCGCGGACGTGGAGCTCTGGGGCGTGTGCGCCGGGCCGGGCAGCTTCACCGGGCTGCGCATCGGCCTCGCGGCAGTGAAGGGGCTGGCCTTCTGCACCGGAGCGCCCTGTGCGCCGGTCTCCACGCTGGAGGCGCTGGCTTACAGCTTTGTGGGCGAGGGTACTGTGATCAGCGCGCTGGACGCCCGCCGCGGCCAGGTGTACTGGGCAGCCTTCGATCTGGCCCCCGGCCACGCCCGCCTTGTGCCGGACGCCGCCGCCGGGCTGGAGGATATGGACGAATTTTTGCAAAATTGCAAAAAGCCGGTGTTTTTTGTTGGTGACGGGGCCGCCCTGTGCTATAATAGGTACGGCTCTTTGCCGGGGGTTCTGCCCTGCCCGCCCGCCTTGCAGCGGCCCCGGGCCAGCGCGGTCTGCCTCGCGGCACTGGAAATGAATCAAAAGGGTCTTTGCGTACCCCCTGCCCGGCTTCTGCCCAGCTATCTGCGGCTGAGCCAGGCGGAACGGGAGCGCCAGGCCCGCATCAAAGGAGAATCGATGCCATGACCAAACCCGTTGCCCTTGCCGCCGACCATGGCGGCTACGAACTGAAGGAAGCCATCCGTAAGCATCTGGATGAGATCGGTGTTGCCTACAAGGATTTCGGCAGCTACACCGGCGAAGCCTGCGATTACCCGGATATGGCCGAGGCCGCCTGCCGTGCGGTGGTTGCCGGCGAATGCGACAAGGCGCTGCTGTTCTGCGGCACCGGCGTGGGCATCAGCATGAGTGCCAACAAGATCCACGGCATCCGCGCCTGCTGCTGCAGCGACGCCTTCAGCGCGGAATACACCCGCCGCCACAACGACGCCAACGCCCTGTGCATGGGCGGCCGCGTGGTGGGCCCTGGTCTGGGCATCTATCTGGTGGATCTGTTCCTGAACACCCCCTTCGAGGGTGGGCGGCACCAGCGCCGGATCGACAAGATGATGGCTCTGGAAAACACCTGAGCTGTTTTTGCAGCTTCAACCATCGGCAATTTATCAATCACAATAAATAAGGAGCGGTTAACAATGAGTAAGAATCCCATGATCCTGGATCATCCCTTGGTACAGCACAAGGTGAGCCACCTGCGTGACCGGAACACCGGCACCAAGGAGTTCAAGGAGCTGGTAAGCGAGCTGGCCATGCTGCTGTGCTACGAGGCCACCCGTGACCTGCCCACCGAAGAGGTGGAGATCGAGACCCCCGTGGCCATCGCCAAGACCCGCGTGCTGAGCGGCCGCAAGCTGGCTCTGGTGCCCATCCTGCGCGCCGGCCTGGGCATGGTGGACGGCATGCTGACCCTGCTGCCCGCTGCCAAGGTTGGTCACATCGGCCTGTACCGCAACGAGGAAACTCTGGAGCCTGTGGAATACTACTGCAAGCTGCCCAGCGACATTGCCGAGCGTGACGTAATGGTGCTGGATCCCATGCTGGCCACCGGCGGCAGCGCCGTGGACGCCATTGCCCAGATCAAGAAGCGCGGCGCCAAGAGCATCAAGTTCCTGGCCATCATCGCCGCTCCCGAAGGTCTGGAGCGCCTGCATGCCGCTCATCCCGACGTGGATATCTATGTGGCCGCTCTGGATGAGAAGCTGAACGAGAACGGCTACATCATCCCCGGCCTGGGCGATGCTGGCGACCGCATCTTCGGCACCAAGTAATTTTCCCTGCATCGAATCAAAGCGGAAACGAGGTGTGCCCTTTGAAACAATTTATTCGTACGCTGCTGCTCAGCCTGCTGCTTACAGGCGTGATCGGAGCCGCATTCTGGCTGTTCCAACAGGGCACTTTTTTTGACCCGGTGGTAAACCGGATCACCATGGCCTGCCTGGTGCTGCTGCTGGCTATTGTGTGGTACCTGTTCTTCTCGAACCTGTGGTTCCACCACATGCAGCGCAAACAGCGGGTGCTGGATGCACTGCCCCAGCCGGAGCCAAAACCGGAAACGAAGCCGGAACCGGACGAGCCTGCGCCTGAACCGGAGCCGGAGGAGCAAAAGCCGGAAGAGCCGGAGCCCGCTCCGGAGCCCGAGCCTGTCAACGGGCCGGAGGCCACGGTGTTCATTCCGCCTCAGCCGGAGCCTGAAGCGCAAACCGCTGCCCCGGAAAGCGCAAAAGCGGACCCGGAGCCTCAGGGCTGGGCTGCAGCGCCGGAAAGCGCCGAGCGCCCGGCTCAAAAGTCCACCCGCGCCGCATCTGCCCGCAAGACGGCGGAGGAGAAGGCCGCGGAGAAAGCCCGCAAGCTGCAGCAGGCCGCCCAGGAAAAGCAGGCCCGCCGGGCCCGCAAACTGGAAGAGGATGCCGCCCGCCAGCAGAAAAAGCTGGAGGAGCTGCGTGCAGAGGCTGCCCGGAAAAAATCCGCCGCCCCCAAAAAGCGGGTGGACTGGAAAAACGGCGAGCAGTAATCTTGTCAAAACAAAAAAGTTCCGTGTGCCCAGGCACACGGAACTTTTTTATTATATTCTCTTTACACCGGGCCAACGGTCTCCCATTCGCTGCTGAACAGCATGCCAAGCACCACCGCCAGCACAAGACAGCCCAGCCAGATGGCCTTTGCCCCCAGCGGCCCCACCGCCAGCGCACTGATGGCCGCACCCACCAGAAAGGCCAGAATTACACCATAATAATTGATCATGTGCATGCGCAGAACCCTGTCTCCGCTGTGGAGATACTGCACCAGCAGTTCGGTGCCGCTGCGCAGGTTGCCGGTACACATGGTGGTGGCGTAAGCCCGGCCATGCACCTTTCGGAAGGACTGCACCTGCAGCGAACAGACAAAGGACACGCACACGTTGGTCACCGTGTTCCAGATATCGTTTACCGGCATAAAGCTCACTGCGGCCAGCACCACCAGCTCGATGCACAGCACCCACTGCCGCCAGTGCAGCACGCCGCTGCCCTGCGCCTTGCCGTGGGCGCGAATGGTTTCGGCCAGCAGCACACCGGCAACAAATGCCAGCACCGGCAGCAGGTATCGGCCCACGCCCCACCAGTTGCCCTGGGCGATGTCCACCCCCATCATCACGATGTTACCGGTCTGGGCATTGGCGAACACATGCCCGCGCACCAGATAGGTATATGCGTCCAGAAAGCCGCCTGTCAGCGCCAGCAGCAGCCCAACCCGCATGGCCTCACTGCTCTGGACTGTGGCATTTTCGCTGCTCTGCACCTCGGTATGCTGCGTCTGATTCACCGTCGATTTCCTCCTGATCCGTAGTTTATTCCGGGCTCCATTATAGGACTTTTTTCTCCGAAATGCAACTTCCACAAAAAGTCGAACAGTGATTTGTCGGTTTTGCCTAGAAATTATTTCCAGACCCCCCGGTAATCAGGCAGGGTTTTTGGGTATAGCTACTCCCCATCGGGCCGGGAATCCGCCGGCACAGCGCCGCCAGATCCGCACCTGCCGCATGGGCCCGGGCCATCTGCCGGGCCGCTTCGCTCTTTTTTTCCAGCGCGGCCAGCGAGGTATCCGCCGGGAGCGCTGCTCCCTTCAGCAGGGAAAGCCCTGCCCGGTTTGCCGCCAGCACATGCAGATAGGGCGGCGTCTGGGGAAGATCCGGCCCGTAGCCCAGCGCCGCGCACAGCGCATAGCGGCGCAGCCGGGCGTGGGCATACCGTTTTGTTTTCATGGCGGCGTACAGGCTTTCCAGATCCGGCGCACAGCGCACCGCCGCCGCCAGCCGGTGCTCCAGCCCCTCGGCTGCGCCCCGGGCAGCGGCCAGCCGGGCCGGGTCCATGGCCCGCAGCCGGCTGAGCACCGCAACGGAAAAGGCCCGCCCGTCCAGATCCTGCCCCTGGGCCGCAGCTTTTTGATACCGCTCCAGCGCCGCGGCGGGCACATAGGGGGCAAGGGCCTGCACGCCCTGCCGGCGCCACAGCCCCCGCAGATAGCTGGCGCTGGCAAAGCCCTCCTCGCCGGGAGTCTGCTGGCCGTGCTGCGCGCCGGTGCGCTGCACCGGCACCGGCACAAGGCTGCTGCCCTGCCGCAGGATGGCCTTGCAGTACTCCACCCCCAGATTGTTGTTGGGGTGAGCCAGAATCTCCCGCGCACAGGGGTGCAGCGAGCCCGCCGCCGCGGCCCGGGCCGCGGCAAAGGCCATGCCCTGCCCCGCCAGCTGCTTCACGGTTCGGTCAAATTCCGGGCTGCACAGCACCCGGGCGGTCTCCATCAGAGCATCCGTATCCGGCGTTTCCGCCCCGAACACCAGACTGTCCAGCCCGGGAAGGGCGCTGAGAGCGGCCACGCCGGCGGCGGCAAAGCCCTCGGCGCTTTGCACCGCGCAGGGGTTTGGCAGGCCGATCACCAGATCGGCACCCGCGTCCAGCGCCGCCGCCGCCCGCACCGCCGGAGGCAGCAGCGCCGCCGAGCCTCGCTGGGTCAGATCCTCACTCATGCACACCGCAATAACCTGTGCCCCCAGCTCCCGCGCCCGGCGCAGCTGCCAGGCATGACCGGCATGAAAGGGGTCGTATTCTGTGATAATGCCCGCCAGACGCATGTTTTCGCCGCCTTTCTCTGGCTTATTGCCGGAAAACCGGCTACCTTCTTGAAAACGAATTGGTTCCATTATATAATAAAAACAGCAAAATGTAAAAACCCGGCTCAGTCAAAGGTTCTCTTTTTCCTGGGCGCGGGTTTTTGCGCCGATTTTTTGATTTTACATGATTGCAGGAGGAAACTTTCACATGAAGATTCTGGTTATCAACTGTGGTTCTTCTTCTCTGAAGTACCAGCTCATCGACATGGACAATGAGAACGTGCTGTGCAAGGGCCTGTGCGAGCGCATTGGCATCGAAGGCAGCAAGATCACCCATAAGGCCAACGGCGGCGCCTGGACCGAAGAGGTTCCCTTCCCCACTCACACCGAGGCTTTCTCCAAGGTCGTTGAGATGATGACCACCGGCGAGGGCGCCGTTGTGAAGGACAAGAGCGAGATCGGTGCCATCGGCCACCGCGTTGTGCAGGGCGCCGAGTTCTTCACCAAGAGCGAGATCGTGACCGACGCCATCATCGACAAGATCGAGGAGATTGCTCCTCTGGCTCCCGTTCACAACATGGCTCATGTGCAGGGCCTGCGCAGCGCCAAGGCTGTGTTCGGCGCCGAGACCCCCAACGTGGTTGTATTCGACACCACCTTCCATCAGACCATGCCTCCCAAGGCTTACATCTACGGCGTGCCCTACGAGATGTACGAAAAGTACTCCATCCGCCGCTACGGCGCTCATGGCACCAGCCACCGCTATGTGAGCATGGCTGCCGCCAAGTTCCTGGGCAAGGATCCCAGCGAGCTGAAGATGATCACCTGCCACCTGGGCAACGGCTCCTCCATCACCGCTGTGGACGGCGGCAAGTGCGTGGACACCAGCATGGGCCTGACCCCGCTGGCCGGCGTGCTGATGGGCACCCGCTGCGGCGACGTTGACCCCAGCGTTGTGACCTACATGGAGCAGAAGCTGGGCATCCATGGTCAGGAGATGGCCGACTACCTGAACAAGAACAGCGGCCTGCTGGGCATTTCCGGCGTTTCCAGCGACAAGCGTGACGTTGAGACTGCCGCTCAGTCCGGCAACAAGCGCGCCCGCCTGGCCGAGGAGATGCTGAACTACCAGATCAAGAAGTACATCGGCGCTTACACCGCTGCCATGGGCGGTCTGGACTGCGTGGTCTTCACCGGCGGCATCGGCGAGAACGACGCTCCCCTGCGCAAAGAGGTTTGCGAGAACATGGAGTTCTTCGGCATCAAGCTGGACGAGGAGAAGAACAAGCAGCGCGGCGCCGACATCATCGACCTGTCCGCTGAGGACAGCCGCGTGAAGATCCTGATGGTCTGCACCAACGAAGAGCTGATGATCGCCCGCGACACCCTGGCTCTGGTGAACGGCTGATTCATTCCGCCAGATAAAGCACAATAACAAAAGCCGCCCGGTTTTCCGTTTGGAAAACCGGGCGACTTTTGTTTGCCTGAATTGACCGGACACTGGAAAGCAAAAAACGATAAGCGCAGGGCTCAGAACCGGGCCTCGCCGTCGTGGGCCAGCAGGCTCACGCTCTCCACACCGGGCACCGCGGCGCAGGCCTGCACCAGCTGAGCCTCCTTGCTGGTGCGCAGCTCCACAATCAGATCCACACCCTGTGCGGTCAGGTTGCGGCTCTTCACCCGGCAGCTCTTGGCAAAGCGGTGCAGCACCGGCTCCAGCGCATGTTCCACATCGGGGTCGCTGCCATTGACCACCAGCAGAAAGGGGGCCTTGCCCGCCGGCACCAGATCCAGCAGGAACACCAGCACGGTGACCACCAGGCTGGCGATGATGGCAATGGAATACAGCCGGGCGCCGCACACGATGCCGATGCTGATGCTCCAGAACAGGAACACCAGATCCATGGGATCCTTCACCGCGTTGCGGAAACGCACGATGGACAGCGCACCCACCATGCCCAGGCTGATCACGATGCTGCTCTGCATGGCCAGCACGATGGCGGCGGTGATCACCGGCATCAGGGCCAGCGCCTTGTTGAAATCCCGGCTGTAAAAGGCGTTGCGGCTGGCCAGCCGGTACACCACATACAGATACACGCCCAGCAGGGTGGTGATGCCCAGCACCACCGCCAGCGCAGCGGGGGTGATGTCGGTGGAGGCAAAGCCCTCCAGCACGCTGTTTTTGATCACGTCGTTAAAACTCATATTGCATTGCCCTTTCCGCCAGCGGCTCGCTCAAAACCAGCCGGCTGAGATAATATTTGGAGAACGCGGTGCGCCGCAGATGGCCCAGTTCCAGCACCTGAGCCACCGGATCCGGTAAAAATTCGTCGTACTTGACCTCCAGCACATGCTGGCCCGCCGGAAGCACCGGCGTGAGGGGCACCCGGGGTTCCAGAAAAAGCCCCACCGCCGCGCTGGCCGCGATATTCCGGTCAAAGGTGATGCGCACATTGCCCAATCGGCTTATGTAGGCGGTGCGCTCGTATTCCACGATCACCTTGGGCGCAAGACCCCGGGTGCGCATGGCCGCCGCCAGAAGATTCATGGGAGGCGGGCTGTCCTTGCCCAGCGGCGGGGGCGTGCCCCGGATAATGGCCCGGCACTGCTCCGGCGTGATGGTGCAGGCGGTCTTGTGGGTCATGCCGTGCAGCTTTTCCTTGATCTCCAGCTTGATGAGGCTTGCATCGCCGTTGTAGATGCGCAGCCGGTATTTGCGCCGGTCGTCCACGCCAGCCTCGTTCTCCCACAGGCAGCTGTTGGAAAAATCGTCAAAATACAGGCTGCGGATGGCGTAGCCGCCGGGCCGGTGATGACCGTCCGGCCGCAGAATGGGCGAAAGCCGGGCCGCCAGCACCGCCAGCTGAGCCCCGCTCACCTGGTATTTCCATTCATTCCGGTAATCCAAACGCTTCCACCCTTTCCGGCCGGTAATCCGCCATATATTCATCCAGATACTCCAGCCGCTTTTCCATCAGCTGGTCGGTCTCGTCCAGATCCAGCGTGCGGTGGGCGGAAAGGCCGCTGGCATAGGCCCCTTCGGCCCCCCAGAGATCCCAGTCCCTGCCCATGGCCCCGCTGCGAACCAGATAGTCGGTCTCGTTCTCCATGGCTTCATACACCGCATCCCAGTCGAACACGGTCTCGCGCAGCTCAGCCCAGCGGCTGGCCACCCGTTCGGCGGTGCCCTCCGGGTCCGCCTCATAGAGCTTGTTCAGCTCCATGTCCGGCACCACCAGCGTGGAGAAATCCAGCTCAAACAGGCCGTCGTGGGTGTCGCCGAAGGTGTAGTTCAGATCCCAGGGGATGCGATAGGTTTTTCCTTCATCGGAGCGGTAAAGATAATACTGGTTCTGGTAGGAGTTGTCGATGGCGCAGGTGAACTGCTTGAACAGGGCCACATCGATCAGGTTGTCCACATTGACCATCTGCTCCAGCTCTTCCGCCTCCGGATGGCTCTCGGGCCGGTAGAAGGCGGTCACATAGTCCCGCATTTCCTGCCAGACGCCCTCGGTCCACAGTTTGGGCCAGACCACCTCCAGCTTATTGAGCCATTCCAGGCTTTGCTCCTGCTCCAGCTGGTCAAAGTCCTCATCCTGAATCATGGTAGCCTGGCGGTATTTGTACAGCCGGTCGCCGCCCTGAAGATCCAGCAGCTCCCGGTCGATGTTGGTGCACAGCAGGTATACACCCATGTATTCGTCGTTCAGATACAGCTCCACGAACTCGCAGACAGCCCCTGCCGGGTCAAACTCCCAGGTGGCGCTCATCTGATTCCACAGATCGTTTGCCACCTTGTCCCGCACGCGGGTCACGTCGGTGGCCAGGTTCAAGAGAATCCAGTCCGCATCCGAGCCAAGACCCAGCAGGTCCTGGGCGTCCGGGTTGCCGTTTTCGTCCAGCAGATTCAGCCGGTAGGACTTTTTGTCCGCAAAATAGCTGGCGTTGCCCCTCCAGTGCCATTCCACACCGGTGCTCACCACCTGCTGGCGCAGGTTGCCCTCCGGCCAGAACACCCGGATGCTGCCGTAGTTGTTTTCCACCGGCAGGCGGCCCATGGTGTAGCCCACCACGTCCCGGTCGCGGGGGATACTCACCCGCACCTGGCTGTCGATGGCGATTACCGGCATACCGCTGCGGTATACATACAGTTTTTTCCACTGCTTACCATCGCTCACATACACCGCCTGCGGGCTGCCGCTGGCGATGGCCTCGGCGCCATCCTCCTGCCACAGCCAGTCCGGCAGATAGATGCTGCCCCACTGGGCACTGAGCGTACCGGTGGGCTCGCCTTCCAGCGGCTGAGGCAGGCAATAGGCCCCCAGCTCCCGATTATAGGCAAGCTCCACCCCGTTCCAGTACAGTGCGCATTCGTCGGCGGTCAGCGCGGCGGTTTGGGTAATGCGCTCGATCTGGCTCTGCCCGGCCAGCCGGGCCCCGAACAGTTGGCGGGACTGCTGCCAGCCGCTGAACGCCAAAAACCCGGCCAGTCCGCACAAACAGCAGATGACCAGGATCCATTTGACTGTTTTCTTCAAGAAATTGCCCCATTTCCCGTATATTCGCGTCACAGTTGTTTTCATTTTACCATGCCGCCCGGAGGCTGTAAAGGCAATACCGCACAATTCCAGATGGTGCAGCGCGCCGGAAAATTTTTATGACAGCAACCCGGAAGCGCAGTCGATCCCTGGTGGACCTGTGAGCATTTTGGGTGAATCGCACGGAAATTTTGGGCGCGATACGTCCGCCTGAGCCATGCGGCGTGAATTGTGCGGCGCTGCCTGAAGAAAAAGGCGCTTTCCGGCAAAGGAAAAGCCCGGCTGGTGCTTGGCACCAGCCGGGCTTTCGTTCCCTTGTTTTGCGCTTGATTACTGAACAACCGCGTTGTAGACCTGCTCTACTTCCTCGGCGTTCTCCCCCATCAGCTTGACGGGGTGCTTGTAATCCAGATTCATCAGGCCCAAGATGCTCTTGGCATCGGCGATAACGCCCTTCAGATCCTGCACGTTCAGCTCGCACTCGCAGGAAGCTGCGGCGCTTACAATGTCCTTAACCTGTTTGAAGCTGGAAACCTTGATCTCTTTCATCATTGTTCTCATGCCTCCCAAAAAATCAAATAAATTGGTTTTTTCCCGGCGGCGCGCCTTTCCCCTGCGCGCGGCATTCCGGTTTTCTTCCGGAGCAAACACCGATGTGCTTAGTATGGCCGAAACAGCCGCCCCTCAAACACACCCTTGCTCCTTGGTAGGCATTATAGCACGGAATAATCCATTTGTCGCCACTTTTCAAAAGTTTCTCCCCGATGTACCAAAAGCGCAGTTTTCCTCAGTTACTTTTTGTTACTTTTGTCTTTAACATTGAGATTGATTCACACTTAGGAAACATTTATCCATATTCCTTTGTCCCTCAGGCAAAAACACCTTGTCCTCCGGCACCAGCATCCGCCATATTTTTGTTGCATTGACGGCCATGTTCTGTTATATATAATAAGGTAACCCCTGCCCCTGATGCGGGGGCTGCATTCGATAAACTACATGTGAAATTCAGAAAGGTTCGTGATTGTTTTTGGATACTCCTGGCCCTAGTATGTACCTGTTCATTCTTCTTCTGGTTGCCGGTTCGGCGTTTTTCTCCGGCAGCGAAACCGCGCTTTCCTCCTTCAACCGCATCCGCATGCGCAACCGCGCCGAAAGCGGCGACAAGGGCGCGGCTCTGGCGCTGAAAATTGCCGACGACTACGACAAGACCATCTCCACCATTCTGATCGGTAACAATATCGTGAACATGGCCAGCTCCTCGCTGGGCACCGTGATGGCAGTTGCCATTGTGGGCCAGCAGTGGGGCCCCATGGTTTCCACCGTGGTAATGACCCTGCTGGTGCTGATCTTCGGCGAGATTCTGCCCAAGAGCCTTGCCAAGGAGCACGCGGAGGCCATCGCCATCCGGGTGGCAGGCATCATTGACCTGCTGCGCAAGCTGTTCACCCCGCTGGTGCTGTTCTTTGTGCTGCTGAAAAAGCTGGCCTTCGGCCGCAAGGCAGCGGACGACCAGCCCAGCGTGACCGAGGATGAGCTGAAAACCATCATCGATACGGTGGAGGAAGAAGGCGTGCTGGACAGTCAGGAGACCGACATCATCCAATCGGTCATCGACTTCGACGATATTACCGTGCAGGAGATTCTGATTCCCCGCGTGGATATGCTGGCTGTGGACGTGAATGACCCGGTGGATCAGATCATCGCCACCGTGCTGGCCAACAGCTACACCCGCATTCCGGTGTATGAAAACGACATCGATCACATCATCGGCATGCTCCACACCCGGGATCTGTTCAGCTGCCTGGCGCAGAATAAACCCGTGAACGTGCGGGAACTCTGCCGCGACATTCCCTTCGTGTACCGCACCAAGCACATCAATGATCTGCTGGCCGAGCTGCGCCGCAAAAAGCAGCACATGGCCATTGTGACCGACGACTACGGCGGAACACTGGGCCTTGTGACCATGGAGGACGTGCTGGAGGAGCTGGTGGGCGAGATCTTCGACGAGACCGACGAGGTGGAGGAGACTCCCATCCAGAAGCTGGAGGAGAACCTGTACCGGGTGGCCGGCGAGGTGAACATCGACGATCTGTTCGACGAGCTGGACCTGAAGATCAAGGATTTCGACAGCGACTATTCCAGCGTGGCCGGCTGGGCTCTGGAGTGCCTGGAGCACATTCCCGAACCCGGCGAGAGCTTCGAGTTCCAGAACCTGCATGTCACGGTGGAAAAGGTGGAGGACAAGCGCATTCTCAGCCTGCTGGTGCGCATTGAACCCAAGCCCGAGGAGGAATAAGACCAATGAACAAGACCGTACTGCCCGGCGGCTACATCCCCTGCCTGGGCCTTTACGACACCCAGAAGGCCATCGGCCTGATCAAGCAGATCTTCGAGGTGAAGCTCTGCGCCGCACTGCACCTGAAGCGGGTCACCGCGCCCCTGTTCGTGGATCCGGCCACCGGCCTGAACGACGACCTGAACGGCGTGGAGCGCCCGGTCAGCTTCGACGTGCCCGCCACCGGCTCCAGCGCCCAGGTGGTGCACAGCCTGGCCAAGTGGAAGCGGCTGGCCCTGCATCAGTACGGGTTCCGGGTGGGCAACGGCCTGGTGACCGACATGAACGCCATCCGCCGGGATGAGGAAATGGATAACCTGCATTCCATCTATGTGGACCAGTGGGACTGGGAAAAGGTGATCACTGCTCAGGACCGCACCCCGGAATTTCTCAAGCACACGGTGCAGAACATCGTGTACGCCATCAGCTCCACACTGGACGAGCTGAAATGGCAGTTTGCAGACCTGAACACCAGCCTGTGCCGGGAGGTCACCTTTGTGACCAGCCAGGAGCTGGAGGATCTGTACCCCGGGCTTTCCCCCAAGGAGCGGGAGAACGCCTTTGCCAAAGAGCACCGCACCATTTTCATCATGCAGATCGGCGGCAAGCTGAAGAGTGGCAAGCCCCACGACGGCCGCGCCCCCGACTACGACGACTGGACCCTGAACGGCGATCTGCTGTTCTGGCACGAGCCTCTGGGCCAGGCCATCGAGATCAGCAGCATGGGCATCCGTGTGGACCCGGCCGCGCTGGACCGGCAGCTCACCGAGGCCGGCTGCGACGACCGCCGCGAACTGCCCTTCCACAAGATGCTGCTGGCGGGCGAGCTGCCCCTGACCATCGGCGGCGGCATCGGCCAGAGCCGTTTGTGCATGCTGCTGCTGGGCAAGGTACATGTGGGCGAGGTGCAGGTGAGCCTGTGGGACGACGAAACCCGCGCCGCCTGCCGCGCTGCCGGTGTTCCGCTGCTGTGATATTTTTCTGATGTTACGGATTTCCGGCCTTCCATTCTGGAAGGCCGGGCTTTTTTTGAATTTTCACAGTTTTTTCGCGTTTTTGCGCTATGCTGTTTTTTACGATTTTCTGAGCAAAGTGAGGCCGATAACAAGATGCTTTTGACCCTGATCGTATGCTTTTTCGCGGGGATGGGCGCGGGCCTGGGCACCGGATTCGCCGGCATGAGCGCCGCCGCGGTGATCAGCCCCATGCTCATCACCTTCCTGCACATGGATCCCTACCTGGCGGTGGGCATCGCCCTGGCCAGCGACGTGCTGGCCAGCGCCGCTTCCGCCATTACCTATGGAAAAAACAAAAATCTGGACATCCGGGGCGGGCTGGTGATGATGGCCGCCGTGCTGGTGTTCACCATGGTGGGCAGCTGGGCTGCCAGCCTGATGCCCAGCCAGACCATGGGCGGCTTCTCTCTGTTCATGACATTGTTCCTGGGCCTGAAATTCATCGTGCTGCCGGTGACCACCACCAAGGAAAAGCGGGCCGGGCTTTCGCCGCTGGTAAGCTGCCTGCAATCGCTGGGCTGCGGCGTGGTGATCGGCTTCATCTGCGGCTTTGTGGGCGCAGGCGGCGGTTTGATGATGCTGCTCATCCTCACCAGTGTGCTTGGCTACGAGCTGAAAACCGCGGTGGGCACCAGCGTGTTCATCATGACCTTCACCGCCCTCACCGGCGCGGTTTCCCACTTCGCCATCGGCGGCACACCGGATGTTTTTGTGCTGGTGCTGTGCATGCTGTTTACACTGGTGTGGGCGCTCATTGCCGCCCGTTTCGCCAACCGGGCAAGCCCTGTGGTGCTCAACCGGGCCACCGGCGCAGTGCTCACCGTGCTGGGCGTGATCATGATCGCGGTGCACTACCTGTAACCTTTGCGGCAGAAAAAAGCCGCGGGGCATTCGTTTGGAATGCTCCGCGGCTTTTTTGCTGTTTATTCCCGGTTTTTCTCCGGCGGAAGATCCCGCACCGGGTGGAAGGTGGAAAAATAGGTGTTGTACAGATCCTGTGCGCTCTGGCCGCAGGCGGTACGGTAGGCCTGATAGCGCATGAGCAGCTCCTGCGCCTGAGGAGTGAGGGTGCTGCCGCCGCCCCCCTTGCCGCCAATGGTGCGCTGGGTCATGGCAAAGCCGAACTCCTTTTCCGCCCGCTTGATCATGGAGAAGGCCTTGGTGTAGGCCATACCCATCTCGTGGGCGGCAGCCCGCAGGCTGCCCAGCCGCTCCACCGCCAGCAGCAGCTCACAGGGCCCCGCGCCGAAAAAGCGCTCGCCCTCCTCGCTGCAGAAATACACGCTGAATTTTACCTGCATGGCCGTTTCCTCCCTTTTCCGGTTTGCATTACTGCTTGTTCAGCCCCTTCATGGTCAGGCTGATGCGCTTTTTCTTCTGGTCCACGTCCAGGATCTTCACCTTGACCACGTCGCCCACCTTCACCGCCTGGCTGGGATGCTTGATGAACTTGTCGCTCAGCTGGCTGATGTGCACCAGACCGTCCTGATGAACGCCGATGTCCACAAAGGCGCCGAAGTCGATCACGTTGCGCACGGTGCCCATCAGCTCCATGCCGGGCTTTAAGTCCTCCAGGCTCATCACGTCGCTGCGCAGCATGGGCGCGGGCAGCTCGTCCCGCATGTCCCGCCCGGGACGCAGCAGCTCGGCGATGATGTCCTTCAGGGTGGGCTCGCCCGCACCGGTCTCGGCGCACAGGGTGGCAAAGCCGATCTCCTTCGCCTTTTTGGGCAGGGCCTGAATGGCCTCGGTGCCGATGTCCTTATCCGCAAAGCCGCACAGGCTCAGCAGCTTTTCCGCCGCCGGGTAGCTTTCCGGGTGGACGGCGGTGCCGTCCAGCGCCTTTTTCGCCCCGGGAATGCGCAGGAAGCCCGCGCACTGCTCAAAGGCCTTGGGGCCAAGGCCCTTCACCTTTTTCAGCTGGGCACGGCTGGCAAACGCGCCGTTCTCCTCCCGCCATGTCACCACGTTTTTGGCGGTGGAGGCGCTCAGGCCCGCCACACGGGCCAGCAGCGGGGCGCTGGCGGTGTTCAGGTCCACGCCCACGCTGTTCACGCAGTCCTCCACCACGCCGTCCAGCGTTTCGTTCAGCCGCTTCTGGGGCATATCGTGCTGATACTGGCCCACACCCACGGCCTTGGGGTCGATCTTCACCAGCTCGGCCAGCGGATCCTGCAGGCGGCGGGCGATGCTCACCGCGCTGCGCAGGTTCACGTCGAACTGGGGGAACTCCTCGGCGGCCAGCTTGCTGGCGGAGTAAACGCTGGCCCCTGCCTCGCTGACCACCATATACTGCACACCGCCGCCCAGCTCCCGGATGACCTCGGCGGCAAAGATCTCGGTCTCCTTGCCGGCAGTGCCGTTGCCGATGGCAATGATCTGCACATGGTGGCGGCGGATCAGATCCTTCACCTTTGCCTTGGCCTGCTCCACCTTTTTGAACTCAGGCACCGGGTAGACCACCGCGGTATCCAGCACCTTGCCGGTTTCGTCCACCACCGCCAGCTTGCAGCCCATGCGGTAGCCCGGGTCCATGCCAAGGGCCACTTTGCCCTTGATGGGCGGCTGCAGAAGCAGCTGGCGCAGATTTTCGCCAAACACCTGAATGGCGCCCTCGGCGGCTTCCTCCGACAGATTGGAGCGCACCTCACGCTCCAGACTGGGATGGATCAGCCGGGTGTAGGCGTCCTCCACCGCGGCGCTCACCTGAGCCGCGCTGGGGCCGCCGCCCGCCTTCACAAACATGCGGCGGATGCCGCCCACGGCCTTTTCCGCGTCCACCTCCACAGTCACCTTCAAAAAGCCTTCCCGCTCGCCACGATCCAGCGCCAGCACCCGGTGACCGGCGATCTTATTCACCGCCTGGCTGAAATCGTAGTACCCGGCGTAGACGCTGTCCTCTTCCTTTGCAGCCCTGCTCTTCACAAGGCCGAAGGTCTGGTAGAAGCGGCGCAGCTGGGCCCGCAGGGCCGCGTCGTCGCTCACCTGCTCGGCGATGATGTCCCGCGCACCGGCCAGTGCAGCCTCGGCGTCCGGCACCTCGTCATTGATGTACTTTGCCGCCTCGGCGTTCACATCCAGGCCCGGCTTCTGGGCGAAGATGGCCTGGGCCAGCGGCTCCAGCCCACGGGCCTTGGCCACGCTGGCCCGGGTCTTGCGCTTGGGCTTGTAGGGCCGGTAGATGTCCTCCACCTCGGCCAGCGTTTTGGCGGCGTCCAGCGCCTTTTTCAGCTCCGGCGTCATGGCGCCCAGCTCTTCAATGGTGGCCGCCACCTCGCCCTTGCGCTTTTCCAGACCGCGCAGGTACTCCAGCCGGTCGGCCAGCTGGCGCAGCACCTGGTCGTCCATGGCGTTGGTGGCCTCCTTGCGGTAACGGGCAATGAAGGGAATGGTGTTGCCCTCGTCGATCAGGCGGATGGCCGCCGAAACATACTGCTCGGGGACGTTCAGCTCCCCGGCAAGAATCTTTGCAAAATCCATTGGGTTCTTTCTCCTTTGTGTTCCGGTCTTACTGCCGGGGCTGCGGCGGGTCCAGATGATATTTTTCCGCAAGAGCCGCCCGGCGCTTTTTGCGGGCATAGGCATTCAGCCCCAGATACCCGGCAAAGGCCACGGCGCTCACTCCCGCCAGAGCAAGGCTCACGTTCAGGCCTTCGGTGTGGTATTCCAGCCGGATGCTGTTGTCGCCCGCCTGGGCAGGAACCGCCATCAGTCCGCCGGAGACCTTGAGCACCGGGGCCTCCTCGCCGTTTACAATGGCGGTGAAGCCCGCGTCGTAGGGCACCGGGAAGAAGACCAGCGTGCTGTTTTCCAGCTGGATGTTGGCGGTAAGGCCCCAGTTGTCCAGCACAACGCTGCTGGCGGCCATGGCCTGGCGGGCGTCCAGATCTTCCTCGTAGCTGGCCCGGTCGAAGTCGGTCTGTTCCTCTTCGGTCAGATGGCGCAGCCCGCCGCCCCAGGTGTTGATCTGTTCCTCGCTGAGCACGATGGCCCGCATGAGCAGGTTTGCCCGGTAATCCTCCGGAATCTCCTCATACTCCTCCTCGGTGATGTAGGCGTCGTAGGAGTAGGCCATGGGCAGCCAGTCGGTGTTTTCATACACTGCCAGCTGGCCCTGAGTGGTCCAGTAGCGCCAGTTATCGCCGGCCTTTTCCTCAAATTCCTCCTGCTTGTCCACCGGGCAGATGGTGTATTTCACACTGAGCAGGCCGCGCAGGGCGTACTTGTCCAGCTCGGGGGCGCTGCGCACATCCCGCTTCACACCCACCTGGGGGTAGAACTCCAGAATGGAGGGGGCCACGGTGGAGTTGAAGGTTTGCAGATCGCTCCGGTTCACCCACAGGCCCAGGTTATCGTAACATTCGTAGTCGTCGATGCGGTAGGCGCCCTCCGGCAGAATGTCCGCCAGAGCGCGGGCGTCCACATACTGCTGCTGGTAGAAGTCCTTGTCGTTGTCCCACTGGGCAAACTTGCCGATGGAAATGTGCACCGCGCCATACAGGCAGCCGAAGGCCAGCACCGCCGCGGTGAGCCGCCGGGGCAGCTGGGGAGTGCGCTTGTACATGAGCCACAGCACCCAGAACAGCAGCACCCCGATGAAGGCGATGCCGAAGTTCAAAAAGAACTTTTCCGGGTAGTCCATCACGCCGATTTTCCAGCCGCCATCGTCGGTCTCGGTGGGCACCAGCGCGAAGGCGCAGTAGGCCAGCAGCACCGCCAGCGTGGGGCGCAGGCCCTTTTTCAAATCCACCTCGTCCTCGTGCTCCAGCCCGTAGACGGTGACCGCACACATGATGAGCACCGGCATGTAGTACCAGCGGGCATAGTAGCTGGAGTTCATGGCGTAGAACATGGAGTTGAGCCCCGGCACCAGCGCCATCACCAGGCAGACGCTGAGAATCCACTTGAAGGGGGTGCCCTTTTTGCACCGGCAGTAGGCCAGCACGCCCATCATGCTCACCAGCGGCAGATAGGCGGCCATGCTGGTCCACTTGATCACGCCGGAATCAAAGATCACCGGCATGTAGGGGCAGTCCGGCGGGAAGAAAAAGCTGTACAGAATGGCGGCGTACTGCTGCACGTTGCCGTAAAGCAGCAGGCCGAAGCCCTCGGAGAAGCTGGACACCCGTGGGTTGTTCTGCAGGCTGAGCATGGTGGGGATGGCCAGAATGGCCCCCATGCCCACGCCGGCCAGACTTTCGAAGGCCAGCGCGCCGAAGGTGCGGCCGTTGATGCGGTAGCGCCCGGCCAGAACCATGCACACAAAATAGATGGCCAGGAACACCACCTGACCGGCGAAGAAGAAGTAGTTGTTGAGTAAGTTCAGCGCCACCAGCACCGCGAACGGCCCGCGCCGCTTTTCATACACCGCCGCATCCAGCGCCCACAAAAAATAGGGAAACAGGGCCACCACGTCCACAAAATGGTTGAAGAACACATTGTAGACCGTGAAGCCGGAAAAGGCGTACATACAGGCGCCCAGCACCGCCATGTTTGCCTTGCGGGTGTAGCGGCGCATCCACAGGTAAGCGCCCCCGCCTGCCACCGCGAATTTCAGGCAGAGCAGCGGCACCATCAGATAGGGCATCCAGGCCGCCGGGAACAAAAGGCTCAGCCACCAGAAAGGGCTGCCCGCCAGATAAAAGGCGTAGCTGTTCAGAAAGCCGCTGCCCAGATCGGTGGCCCAGCTGAAGGAGCCGCCGCCGGATTTTACAAATTCATTGGCGGAATAATAAAAGGCGATCTGCTGGCTGTTAAAGTCCCCCGCGTATAAAAAGAAACCTTTATCCACAATGTAAAAAAACAGGAACATCAGCGCGGCGGCAAGGCCGCACAGCGCGAAGGTGAGCCAGTATTTGTTCTGTGGTTTTTCCAGTGGGCGTATCATAGAACGCACCTCACATCCTTCCCCTTTTCGGCGCGCCGGGGCTGCCCCCGGGCGGGAAAATATGGTATAGTGTTTTCGTAACGCGCCCATTGGACGCAATCTATACAAGTTTAACGCACAGGAGTGTGAAAGAAATGAAAATCTATTCCTTCAACGCACTGGTGAGCCGGATGAAATACATCCGCCGGTGGAGCCTGATGCACGCCTCCCGCACCGAGAGCCTGAGCGAGCACGCGGCGGACACCGCCATTCTGGCCCACACCCTGTGCCTGATCGCACAAAAGATCACCGGCACGCCGGTGCGGCCGGAGACGGTGGCGGTGGCGGCGCTGTATCACGACGCACAGGAAATCCTCACCGGCGACATGCCCACCCCGGTGAAATACAAAAACGAACGGCTGCGCAAAGCCTACAAGGCATTGGAGGAGGAAAGCGCCACTGCCCTTCTGGGGTATCTGCCGCCCCAGCTGCGGGGCGAGATGGCCGGCTATGTGACCGGCAGCCTGCTCACCGAAGCGGAGGCAAAGCTGCTCAAGGCGGCGGACCGGCTAAGCGCTTTGATCAAATGCACCGAGGAGGTGCAGGCGGGCAACCGGGAATTTGCCGCCGCGCTGACCCAGCAGCGGGCCGCATTGAAGGAGATGCACTGCCCGGAGGCAGACTACTTCATCGTGCACATGCTGCCCTGCTACGCCCAGCCGCTGGATGAGCTGACCGGCCAGAGCGCAGACTGAGCCGCTCAGCGGTTGCCCGCGTCGTATACCTTCTGGAACAGCTCGTCCAGATCCTCGTAATGGCTCAGCTGGCAGCAGGCCCGGCGCAGCCCCGCCGCGCCCTTCAGGCCCTTCATGTAGTAAAGGGCCTGGCTGCGGGCCTGGGGCATGGCCACCCACTCGCCCTTTTCCTCACACATCTCATACACCTGGGTGCGCAGCGCTTCCAGACGCTGGCGCAGGGTGGGCTTTTCCGGGGCGGGCTCGCCGTTCAACGCGGCTTTGATCTCGGCAAAGATCCAGGGGTCGCCCAGCGCGGCCCGGCCCACCATCACGCCGTCGCAGCCGGTGGCGTTCACCATGGCAACCGCGTCGGCGGCGGATTCAATGTCTCCGTTGCCGAGCACCGGAATCTTCACCGCCTTTTTCACCGCTTCGATGATCTTCCAGTCCACGGTGCCGGGCTGATACATCTGCTCCCGGGTGCGGCCGTGCACCGCCACCAGCGCCGCGCCCGCGGCCTCGCAGGCCTTGGCCACCTCCACGGCGGTGATGTGATCGGCATCCCAGCCGGCGCGCATCTTCACGGTGACCGGCTTGCCCTGGCTCTCCTTCACCACGGCGGCCACGATGTCGCCGCAGTTTTTGGGATCCAGCATCAGCTTGCTGCCCGCTCCGCTGGAGTTGATCTTGGGGGCCGGGCAGCCCATGTTGATGTCGATGAAATCGAATTTGTACTTCTGAATCAGCGCGGTGGCCTGCCCCATGGTCTCGGGCTCCGCGCCGAACAGCTGCACCCCGTAGGGGGCCGGGTTGTTTTCATTATAGATCAGCTGGGCGCTTTTTTTGTCGCCAAAGGTCAGGGCCTTCGCGCTGACCATCTCGCTGATGGTGTAAAGCGCCCCGTGATTGGCCGCCAGACGGCGGCAGGCGGCGTCGGTAAAGCCGGCCATGGGGGCCAGCACCGCGCCGGGGGCAAAGGTCATATTGCCAAGCTGCATTGAGGTTTCTCCTTTGAATGACCGGGCGGCTTTGCCCGGGATAAATCCAGGGTTTATTGTACCACAAAACCCGCCCTTGTGGTATACTTAATAAATACAGCAATCGCCGCCGGGCCCCTTGGGGGCGGGCGGTCAACACACATTTTTCGGAGGTCTGCCCATGAAACTGCTGGTTTTGGACGGCAACAGCATTGTGAACCGCGCCTTTTACGGCATCAAGCTGCTTACCACCAAGGATGGCCGTTACACCAACGCCATCTACGGCTTTATGAATATTCTGCTGAACCTTTTAAAAGAGGTTCAGCCGGACGAGGTGGCCATCGCCTTTGATCTGAAGGCCCCCACCTTCCGCCACAAGATGTACGACGGCTACAAGGCCACCCGCAAGGGCATGCCCGAGGAGCTGGCCCAGCAGATGCCGGTGCTGAAAGAGCTGCTGGCGGATCTGGGCTTTGTGATGGTCTCCAGGGAGGGCTACGAGGCGGACGACATTCTGGGCACCCTGAGCGCGGCCGCTGCCGCCCGGGGCGACGAGTGCTATCTGGCCACCGGTGACCGGGACAGCCTGCAGCTGGTAAACGAGCATGTGACCGTGCTGCTGGCCGCCACCCGGATGGGCCGCAGTGAGACCGTGGTGATGGACAAGGCCGCCGTGGAGGAAAAATACGGCGTAACCCCGAAGCAGCTCATCGAGGTGAAGAGCCTGATGGGCGACACCTCGGACAACATCCCCGGCGTGGCGGGCGTGGGCGAAAAGACCGCCCTTGCCCTGATTCAGAAATTCGGCAGTCTGGCGGGCGTGTACGAGAACATCGACGACAGCGCCATCAAGCCCGGCGTGCGCACCAAGCTGACCACCCACAAGGAGGAGGCCGAGCTCTCCCGCAAGCTGGCGGAGATCGACTGCGCCATTCCTGTGGAAACTGCCCCCGGCACCTACAAACGGGGCGAGGGCGACGCGGCCGCGGCCGCCGGGCTGCTGGCCGAACTGGAGATCCACAGCCTTGCCCCCCGTCTGGGTCTGGACGGCGTAACCCCCAAGGCTGCCGCCCCCGCGCCGGAGCTGGCAGTGGTGGAACCGGACGTGCTGCCCATGCTGCCCGAGGGCCGGTATGAGCTGGCGCAGGAAAATGGCAGCTGGTACGCGGTGCAGGAAAATGCCGTCTACCCGCTGGACGAGGCCGCACTGGCCCGCCTGCTGGACAGCGACGCCACCCTGCGGGTATTCGACGCAAAGCCGCTCTATCATCTGGCGCTGGCAAACGGCGGTGAGGGCAAGAGCATCGTGTTCGACGCAAAGCTGGCCGCTTATCTGCTGAACCCCGCCGCCAGCAGCTACACGGTGGAAAATCTGACCGCAGAATACGGCATCCAGCCTGCTTTCCGGTGCGAGTCCGCCCCGCTGGCCGGGGTACTGGCCGGCCTGTACGATACCCTTTCCGCCAAGGTGACCGAGGAGGGCATGGACCGGCTGCTGGCTGAGGTGGAGCTGCCGCTGGCGCTGGTGCTGGCGGACATGGAGCGCACCGGCATGCTGGTGGACAAAGAGGGCCTTGTGGCCTTTGGCGAAAAGATGAAGCAGGAGCTGGAAGGCTGCCTTGCCCGTATTTACGAGCAGGTGGGTTATGAATTCAACGTGAACAGCCCCAAGCAGCTGGGCGAGGCTCTCTTTGTGAAGCTGGGCCTGCCGCCCCGCAAAAAGACCAAGAGCGGCTACTCCACCAACGCGGAAACGCTGGAAAGCCTGCGCAGTGAGCACCCGGTGATCGACGACATTCTGCAGTACCGCACCTACCAGAAGCTGAACTCCACCTATGTGGAGGGTCTTTTGAAGGTGATCGGGCCGGACGGGCGGATGCACTCCACCTTCAACCAGACCGAGGCCCGCACCGGGCGGCTTTCCTCCAGCGAGCCCAACATGCAGAACATTCCCATCCGCACCCCGCTGGGCAGCCAGCTGCGCCAGTTCTTTGTGGCAAAGCCCGGCTGCACCCTGGTGGACGCGGACTACAGCCAGATCGAGCTGCGGCTGCTGGCCCACATTTCCGGCGATGAATCCATGCGGCAGGCCTTTCTGACCGGGCAGGACATCCACCGCAGCACCGCCGCGAAGATCTACAACCTGCCTCCGGAGATGATTACTCCCGCCCTGCGCTCCTCCGCCAAGGCGGTGAACTTCGGCATCGTGTACGGCATCGGCGCGTTCAGCCTTTCCCGTGACATCAACGTGTCGGTGAAGGAGGCGGATCAGTTCATCAAGAACTATCTGGCCACCTTCCCCGGCGTGAAAAACTATATGGACGAGACCATCGCCCACGGCACCGAGAAGGGCTATGTGACCACCCTGTTCGGCCGCCGCCGGGCCCTGCCCGAGCTGGCCAGCAAAAACCATAACCTGCGGGCGCTGGGCGAACGGATGGCCATGAACACCCCCATTCAGGGCACTGCGGCGGACGTGATCAAGCTGGCCATGGTAAAGGTATGGCGGCGGCTGCGCACCGAGGGCCTGGCCGCAAAGCTGATTCTGCAGGTGCACGACGAACTGATCGTGGAGGCCCCGGAGGCGGAAGCCGAGACCGTGGCCCGCATCCTGAAGGAGGAGATGGAGGGTGCGGTGAGCTATTCCGTGCCCCTGACCGCCGACGTGGGCCAGGGCAAGACCTGGCTGGAATCCCACTAAGGCGGGTTTTCCACAGAGGAGGCGTTTTTTCGTGGAATACTTTATCCGGCCCATGGAACGGGCCGATCTGGAGATCTGTGGGCAGATTGAGCAGAGCGCAGGCGACCCCTGGAGCCTTGCCCAGCTCACCGAAGAGCTGGAAAACCAGCAGGCAGGCGGCGCGTCCCGCCTGTTCGTGGCCCAACTGCCCGGCCAGCCGGTGGTGGGCCTTGCCGCCTGGCAGCTGGCCGCCGGAGAAGCCAGCCTGTACACCCTGACCGTATCCCCCACAGCCCGGCGCACCGGTGCGGGCAGCGCCCTTTTGCGGGAAAGCATGGAGGCGCTGCGCGGTGAGGGCGCCGAGACCGCCTTTCTGGAGGTGCGGGCTTCCAATGCAGGAGCCATTGCCCTGTATGAGCAGGCGGGCTTTGTGGCGGACGGCCGCCGCCCCCGCTTTTACCAGAACCCCACCGAGGACGCGGTCCTCATGCACCGGGCGCTGTGAAACAGGCAGAACCGGCCCGGATTTCCCAGATATTTGTTGAAAAGCATGGTGATATTACAAAATGTATATTTTAGGAATCGAGAGCACCTGCGATGAAACCGCCGCCGCCGTGGTGAAGGACGGCCGCGAGCTGGTGAGCAATGTGATCTCCACCAGTGTGGCGGAGCAGGCCCTGTATGGCGGCGTGGTGCCGGAGATCGCCAGCCGCCGCCACGCGGAATACATCAGCGCCACCGTGGAAAAGGCGCTGGCGGATGCGGGCATGACCCCCGCCCAGCTGGACGGCATCGCCGTCTCCTTCGCGCCGGGGCTGATCGGCGCGGTGCTGGTGGGCGTGAACTTTGCCAAGGGCCTTGCCTACGCGGCAAACAAGCCCCTGATCCCGGTGCATCATCTGCGGGGGCACATCGCCGCCCTCTACCTGACCCACCCGGACTTAAAGCCCCCCTTTCTGTGCCTTGTGGCCAGCGGCGGCCACAGCCATATCGTGCAGGTGAGTGACTACACCCACTTCACGGTGCTGGGCCGCACGGTGGACGACGCGGCGGGCGAAGCCTTCGACAAGGTGGCCCGCACCCTGGGCCTTGGCTACCCGGGCGGCCCGGCCATCAGCAAGGCGGCCCGCACCGGCAACCCCAAAGCCTACAAGCTGCCGGTGCCCCATGTGGAGGGCAAATACAACGTGAGCTTTTCCGGCTTGAAAACCGCCGTGCTGAATGCGGTGAATCAGGCCGAGATGCGGGGCGAAACCGTGAATGTGGCAGACATGGCCGCCAGCTTTGAACACCGGATCGACGAAATTCTGGCCGACAAGCTGCTGGCCGCCGCGAAGGACACCGGCGCTTCCACCCTCTGCCTTGCAGGCGGTGTGGCCGCCAACAGCCTGCTGCGCTGCCTTGTGAACGAGGGCGCCCAGAAGCTGGGGGCAAAGCTCTGCCTGCCTGCGGTGGAATTCTGCGGCGACAACGGGGCCATGATCGCTTCCCAGGGCTTTTACGAGCTGCAAAGCGGCAACGTGGCAGGCCTTGACCTGAACGGCCTGCCCACCCTGCCCATCGACTACAACTGCGGCTGACCCGTTTCGCCTTGACGAACAGCGCCAAAGCCTCTATAATATATCTAGTATTAAAAACTATGTAAATCGCGCGGCACCGCGCCACCTAAAGGGAGTGTATTTACTATGACTTGGATGATCGTTGCCGACTCCTCCTGCGAACTGCGCAGCCTGCCCGCACCCGCGCCCGAGACCGGTTTCGCCACCGTGCCGCTGAAGATCCGTGTGGCCGACCGGGAATTTGTGGACAATGCCGCGCTGGACGTGGCCGTCATGATGGCCGAGATGCGCAACTACAACGGCGCTTCCACCACCGCCTGCCCCAGCCCCGAGGAATGGGCGGAAAAATTCCTGCTGGGCGATAACATCATTGCAGTGACCATCAGCAGCAATCTTTCCGGCAGCTACAACAGCGCCATGATTGCAAAGGAAATGGTGCTGGAAAGCCACCCGGACAAAAACATCTATGTGCTGGACAGCCTGTCCACCGGCGGCGAGATGGCGCTGGCCATCCGCAAGGCCAATGAACTGATCGGTGAGGGCCTGGCCTTTGAGGACGTGGTGAAGGAGCTGGAGGTATACTATGCACCCCGGCAGGTGCTGTTTGCCCTTTCCTGCTTCGACAATCTGGTGAAGAACGGCCGGCTGAACCGGGTGGTCGGCTTTGTTGCCGGCAAGATGGGCATGCGCATTGTGGGCCGCGGCAGCGACGACGGCAAGCTGGAAATGCTGCACAAGACCCGCGGCGAAACCCGCACCCTGGCCTTCATTCTGGAAGAGATGGACCGGCGGGGCTATCAGGGCACACCGGTGGTCATCAGCCACTGCTTCAACGAAAACGCTGCCCAGCTGCTGCGTCACGGCATCGAGACCAAGTGGCCCGGCGCGGACGTGACCATTCTTCCCTGCAGCGGCCTGACCAGCTTCTACGCTCAGGATGGCGGCATCATCGTGGGCTACTGATTTTTCACGATTTCTTCGCACCCTGCTTGCTTTTCAAGCAGGGTGCATTTTTGTTATAATAAATGTAACGAACGCAACACAGGAGGTCAGACCCTATGGATCAAAACCGTGTCGACCGGGCCGCCCGGCTGTTTCTGGGCGCGGCCGCCGGAGCTGCTGCTGCAGGCGCGGCGGTGGGCTGGTACGCCGCAAAGGTGGAGCCCCATCGGCTCACCGTCACCCGGCCGGAGCTCTGCCGCCGTCCACCGGTGAAAACCCTCTTTTTCTCGGACGTTCACTTCGGCCCCATGTATTCCCCCGAATTTCTGGAGCCGCTGGTGGACGCCATCAACGCCGAGGCTCCCGAGATGGTGCTGTTTGGCGGCGATTTCTTTGCAAAGTTCGGCCGGGATGCCCACATGCTGAATTTTTCCTGGCTGGCCGCCCAGCTGCAGCGCATCGAAGCCCCTTTGGGCAAGTATGCGGTGTGGGGCAACCACGACGTGCGCCAGGGCGCTGCCCCCTTTTACCGGATGCTGATGGAGCACGGCGGTTTTGTGCCCCTGTGGGATAAGATTGTGCAGCCCGCGCCCGGGATAACGATCTGTGGCCTTGCCCCCTATTCCGACGGAAAGGTTCTTCGGGAAATGCCCGCCGAGGGCTGGCGGATCTGTTTGTGCCACATGCCGGACAAGGCCCGGTACCTGAACCTCTCCCATGTGGATGTGATGCTCAGCGGCCACAGCCATGCCGGTCAGCTGCAGGTGCCGGTGCTCACACAGATGATTCTGCCGCCGGGGGGCAAAATGTTCCCCAGCGGGCTTTACCGGCCCCAGCCCCAGCGGCCCGCCCAGCTGTTTGTGAGCCGGGGCATCGGCATGAGCGGCGTGCCCTTCCGGCTGCTCACCCCGCCGGAAGTGGTGGTTCTGGAATAATCCCCGCCCAAAAGGAAAAAACGCCCGGCGCACGGAATCAAAACCGTGCGCCGGGCGTTTTCTTATTGGCTGTATTGCGAAAAGGGATCAGGCCACGCGCTCAGTCCTCTTCCTCTGCATCCGCGTCCCGCAGCGCCTGTTCCCGCGCAGCCATCAGGCTGGAGGTACCAAAGGCATCCTCACCGGGCAGGTGCGCGCCGAAGGCAGGCACAAACAGATACTTGCGAATCACGAAGATCAGCAGAATGGCCAGAATGCTCACCAGATTTTCCACCGGGGAGGTATGCTCCACCACCATCTGGCGGGCAATGGCAAAGAGCAGCACCTCGATGGCGCTGCCGGGGCTGTGCTTGGCCAGCATCTTCACGAACTCGATGCCGATGACCACGTTGAAGGCGCTGCTCAAAAAGGTGGTAAAGGCCTCGTCCACATCCGGAGCCAGCACCAGATCCTTCACTTCAAACAGCACCCGCACGCCGGCCACAAGAATCGCCAGCAGAACCACCAGTGCAACCACCGTTTCGATGATGCTGGCCATTCGCGCCACCCACTGGCGGCAAATAATCAACCGATTGCGTTTCATTGCCGGGATCCCTCCTCAATTCTTCAATTTTCAGCGGCCCGCGTTGCGGACCCGTTCCAGCGCTTCGGCTGCTTCCTTCTCCCGCTTGCGGCGGGCCCGCTCCAGCGCGGCTTTCTTTTCCCTGGCCCACTTGGCCTGGGCCTCCTTGCCCGCAGGCTCGGTGGCCCGGGCAAAGGTGAAGTGCAGCCCGTCCAGCCGCATGCGCCGCAGCCAGATCATGGCCGGGCCGTGCTGGGCGCACTCGCCCATGCTGTACAGGCAGTTGTTGCCCTTGCGCAGCCAGATATCGTCCTTATCCAGCTCCAGCGGCGCGCCGCACTCCGGGCACACCGCCCCCCGCAGCTCGCTGCTGGTGGACCAGGCCTCGCCGTCCACCTGGGCGGGCCAGAGCCGGAAATCCCGCCGGTCCCTGCCTTCCGGGCAGAGCAGCTCTTTCAGCTGCTGCGCCTCGTCGGGGTATTCCGCAAGCCCCCGCTCAAAGTCCAGAAAGCCGCAGACCGCGGCGGTGTATTCCGCGTCGCTGAGCGCGTCGTGGAAGGCGTCGTTTTTGGGAATGCCCAGCCGCTCCACCACCGCCTCCAGCGTCATGCCCTCGCCCTCCTGCCGGGGGCGCTGGCTGGTGAATACCCGCTGCAGATCGTACCATTTGCGGGGCCAGCTCTCATCCAGACTGCACAGCACCAGATTCTGCTTGAGCACGGGCACGTCGTCCTGCCCCCACTCACCCAGCGGGGTATCCGGCCCGCACCACTCGGCAAAACGGCGCAGGCCCTCCTTAATGGGCACGCCCGCATCCAGCTGAGCCTGGGTCAGGCCGGTGACCTTGGCCACATGGTGATGCAGCCGGGGGAAGATGCGGGGCTTCATGGTCAGCGAGAAGCGATCCACCGGCTGACCATCCCGCAGCTTCACCGCGCCGATCTGGATGATCTCACCCCGCAAGGTCTGCTCCACGCCCTGATACTGGAAGGTTCTGGGCTGATAGCCCATGTTCCATTCCATGTCAAAAATCACAAAGTCGCTCATCTGCGGCTTCCTTTCCTGCTGTTTTGTAGGCGGCGTTTCACTGAACGCCGGGAATGCTCTCGATTTTGCTTTCCAGGCCGGCCACCGGCTCCTGCACCGGGGCGGGCTGGGCGACGATCTTTTCCTCCAGCCGTTCCCTGCCCACGCTGATCATCAGCTTGATGCGGTTTTCCTGGTTGACCGGGGTGGCGCTGGGATCGTAGTCGATGGGGGTGATGTTGGCATTGGGATAGATGGCCCGGATGCGGCTGATCATACCCTTGCCGCAGATGTGGTTGGGCAGGCAGCCGAAGGGCTGGGCGCAGACGATGTTCTCGTAGCCTGTGGTGACCAGCTCCACCATCTCGGCGGTGAGCAGCCAGCCCTCGCCCATCTTGTTGCCCCGGCTGATGATGCCGTTTGCCATCTCTCGCAGCTCCAGGAAACGGGCCGGAGCGTGGAAGCCCGCCGCCCGCATGGCGCTGCCCATGGCCCGCTCGAAGCCGTCCAGATATTTGAGCAGCGCCTCGCTGCCCCATACCTCGGCCAGGCTGCCGCCATAGAAACGCACGGTATCGCCCATGTTGCTGATGCAGTAATCCACAAAGCCCAGAAGGCCCGGCAGGTTCACCTCGCAGTCCTGGCTGGCCAGGAACTCCTCCAAGTTGTTGTTGCCCAGCGGCGAGTATTTCACATAGATCTCGCCCACGATGCCCACCTTCACCTTGGGGGTGCGCACCACCGAAATGGCGGCAAAGTCGTTGGCAATTTTGGGGAAGGTGGCCTTCATCTCGCCGCCGGTAAAGCCCTTGTTCTGGTGGAACCAGTCGCAGATGGTATCCACCCATTTTTCGGCCAGTTCCTTCGCCTGCCCTCTGGTAACCTCGTAGGGGGAGGTCTGGTTGCGCAGAGCCATGATCAGATCGCCGTAGAAGATGGCGGCGATGGCCTTGCGGGCAATGGACAGATTCATCTGGAAGCCGGAGTCCTTCTCGAGGCCCGAGAAGTTCAGGCTGGCCACGGGAATGTGGCCGTAGCCTGCCCGGTGCAGCGCCTTGCGCAGCAGATGGATGTAGTTGGAGGCGCGGCAGCCGCCGCCGGTCTGGGTGATGAGCAGGGCGGTGTGATCCAGGTCATACTTGCCGCTCTGCAAAGCGTCCAGAAACTGGCCGATGACCAGCAGCGCCGGGTAGCAGGTGTCGTTGTGCACATACTTCAGGCCCAGCTGCGCCACCTGACTGCCGCAGTTGCCCAGCACCTCCACATGATAGCCCTCATATTCCAGCGCCGCCGCCAGCATGGAAAAATGCAGGGGCAGCATGTTGGGAATCAGGATGGTGTGGGTCTTTTTCATCTCCTGCGTAAAACGGGGATAATTGGTTTCCATCGGGTCATTCCCCCTTTCGTTCTTTTTCGTCCAGTGCGGCAAACAGGCTGCGGATTCGGATGTTTACCGCACCCAGGTTGGTGATCTCGTCGATCTTCAGCTGGGTATACAGCTTGCCGCCCTCGTGCAGAATCTCACGGGTCTCGTCGGTGGTGATGGCGTCCACACCGCAGCCGAAGCTCACCAGCTGCACCAGATCCATATCCTTCTGGGTGGTGCAGTATTTGGCGGCCGCGTACAGGCGGGAATGGTAGGTCCACTGGTTCAGCACGGTGGTGGGGAATTTCTCCTCATGCCAGGCCACGCTGTCCTCGGTGATGACCGCCGCGCCATGGCGGCACAGCAGCGCATCGATGCCGTGGTTCACCTCCGGATCCACATGGTAGGGCCGGCCGGCCAGCACCACGATCCGCTTGCCCTCGGCACGGGCGGCGGCGATGATCTCGGCCCCCTTGTCCCGCAGGCGCTGCATGTGGGCGTTGTATTCCGCGTAGCCCATATCGGCCGCGCGCTCCACTTCCCCCCGCTTGATGCCGGGGAAATAGCGGTTCATGATCTCGTACATCTTCTTTTTGAAGTCCTTCGGGCGATGCAGGCCCACGAACTCGTTGATGAAGGTCACATCGGCCAGCTCGGGGCAGTTCACCGCCAGAACCTCCGGGTAGTAGGCCACCACCGGGCAGTTGTAGTGGTTGTCGCCCAGGTGCTCGTCGATGTTGTAGCTCATGCAGGGGTAGAAGATGGTCTTGATGCCCATATCCGCCAGCGCCCGGATGTGGCCGTGGGCCAGCTTGGCCGGGAAGCAGACGGTGTCGCTGGGAATGCTGGCCTGACCCTTGATGTACATGGCACGGGTGGATACCGGGCTGGTGACCACCGCAAAGCCCAGGCTGGTGAAGAAGGCATGCCAGAAGGGCAGCAGCTCGTACATATTCAGGCACAGCGGAATGCCGATGGTGCCCCGTACCGCCGGGCCGGGCTTGTAGCCCGCCAGCATCTTCTGCTTGTAGGCATACAGGTTCAGATCGTCCTGGGCGGTCTTGCCGGTGACCGGCTTTTCGCACCGGTTGCCGCTGATCAGCCGGCGGCCGCCGGCGAAGGTGCTCACGGTGAGCTGGCAGTGGTTGGTGCAGCCGTTGCACTGCACATTCTGGGTTTTCTGGGTGAATTCCAGCAGCTCCTGCCGGCTGAGCAGGCTGCTCTTATGACCCTTTTCCACCAGAGAACGGCCGTGCAGCGCCGCGCCGAAGGCGCCCATCAGACCGGCGATGTCCGGCCGGACCACCTCCACGCCCATCTCCTTTTCAAAGGCCCGCAGCACCGCCTCGTTGTAGAAGGTACCGCCCTGCACCACGATGCGTCGGCCCAGCTCCTCGGGGCTGGCGGCGCGGATGACCTTGTAGATGGCGTTCTTGACCACGCTGATGGACAGGCCCGCCGAGATGTTCTGGATGGAGGCGCCGTCCTTCTGGGCCTGCTTCACGCTGGAGTTCATGAACACGGTGCAGCGGCTGCCCAGATCCACGGGCTTGTCCGCAAACAGGCCCAGCGCCGCGAACTCCTTCACGTCGTAGCCCAGCGCCTGGGCAAAGGTCTGCAGAAAGCTGCCGCAGCCGCTGGAGCAGGCCTCGTTCAGGAAGATGTCGCTGATGGCGCCGTCCTCAATCTTGAAGCACTTCATGTCCTGGCCGCCGATGTCGATGATGAAGTCCACATCCGGCAGAAAGTGACGGGCGGCGGTGAAGTGGGCCACCGTTTCCACCACGCCGAAGTCGCCCCGGAAGGCGTGCTTGACCAGCTCCTCGCCGTAGCCGGTGCTGGTCACGCTGGCCACCTCCAGATTGGGGTGGTTCTGATACAGCTTGAGCAGCACGTCCCGGATCAGGGGCAGCGGGTTGCCCAGATTGGGCTGATAATCGGTGAACAGGAGGTTCGCGTTGTCGTCGATGACGGCCACCTTCACGGTGGTGGAGCCGGAGTCCACGCCGATGTGCACCGGGCCCACGTCCGCGCCGAAGGGCACGCAGGGCACGCTGGCGCGCATGTGGCGGGCGTGGAAATCCTCGTATTCCTGCTTATTGGCGAACAGAGGCGGCTGGCTGGTGTATTCGCCCACCTGCTGGATGCTGCCGATGGTTTTTGCTACCTGAGCCAGATCCATCTCCCTGTCCGCATAGAAGGCCGCGCCCATGGCCACGAAATGCAGGCTGTGCTCCGGGCACAGGCCGGTGAGCTCCAGCGTGTGGTCAAAGCTCTTGCGCAGCTCGCTGTTGAAGGTGAGCGGCCCGCCCAGATACAGCACATTGCCCTGAATGGGCCGGCCCTGGGCAAGACCCGCGATGGTCTGGTTTACCACCGCCTGATAGATGCTGGCGGCGATGTCGCCCGCGGCGGCGCCCTGGTTGATCAGGGGCTGGATGTCGCTTTTGGCGAACACGCCGCACCGGCTGGCGATGGTATAGGTCTTTTCCGCCCGGCTGGCCGCCTCGTTCAGCTCCTCCGGGCTCATCTTGAGCAGCGTGGCCATCTGGTCGATGAAGGCGCCGGTGCCGCCGGCGCAGCTGCCGTTCATGCGCACCTCGGTGCCGCCGGAAAGGAACAGGATCTTGGCATCCTCGCCGCCCAGCTCGATGACCACGTCCGCCTGAGGGGCCAGCCGCTTTGCGGCCACCCGGGTGGCGAACACCTCCTGCACGAAGGGTACGCCGCACCCGTCCGCGAGGCCCATGCCCGCGGAGCCGGAAATGGCCAGATATGCCTTGCCGCCGGGCACCTGCTCCTTTGCCAGGCGGGCCAGAAGCTCACCGGCCTTTTCGGTGATGTGGCTGCCGTGGCGCTCGTATGTATCGTAGATAACCTGATCGTGCTCATCCAGCACGACGCATTTGATGGTGGTGGAACCAATGTCCAGGCCTACCCGCATGTAACAAACACTCCTTCTTGCTGTACGGGAGCCGCGCCCCCGCGAAAAAAACGAATGCGGACCGCCCAGGGGCTTTTCCCGGCCCCGGCGGCATGGGGAGCGGCGCGGCGCGCCCCCTTTGCTTATGATACCGCGCAATTTTGAACGAATTGTTGCGCCCTGCGGCACTTACAGCGCCCGGAAGCCCTTGCCCACAATTTCGGAGGAATTCACGATGGTGAGGAAGGCTTTGGGGTCCACCCGGCGCAGATGGTTGCGCAGCAGCACCGCCTGACGGCGGGTGAGCACGGTGGTGAACACCTGCTCGGACTGACCGGTATACGCGCCCTCGGCGGTGTAGACCGTGGCGCTGCGGTGCAGCTTTTCCAGAATGAAGTTCTTCACATCCTCCGGGTGGCTGCTGATCACCGTGACCACCTTGCGCTGGTTCAGGCTCTCGATGAAGCTGTCCACCATAAAGGCCTTGGCAAAGGTACCCAGTACACAGTACAGGCCGGTGGCGATGCCGTACAGACCGCCCGCCCAGGCCGCAATGGCCAGGTCCGAGATGAGCAGCGCACGGCCGATCTCCATGCTGGTGTATTTGGACAGGATCATGGCCACGATGTCGGTGCCGCCGGTGGAGGCGCCCACGTTGAACACAATGGCGCTGCCGGCGGCAGGCAGGGCCACCGCAAAGCACAGCTCCAGAAGCGTGTCGTTTGTGAAGGGCGCGCTCATGGGATACACCTTTTCCAGCAGGCTTACAAAGGCCGACAGAGCAAACGAGGAATAAATCGTAACGCCCATGGTCTTTACGCCCAGGAAGATGATGCCCAGCGCCACCAGAATGCCGTTGATGATGAACAGCGCGCCGCCCACGTTCATGCCCGGCCACAGGGTGGCCATGATGATGGACATGCCGCTGGTGCCGCCCATGGCAAAGTGGTTGGGGGTTTTGAACAGATGGATGCCCGCTGCGGTAAGGAAGAGCCCCAGATTCAACAAAAATGCATATTTTGCAAATTCACCGGGGCTGCCCACGTGCTCCAGTCGAAAGGGGATCAGCTGCCGCCCCTTGCCGGCCTTTTGCGGTTTTTCCACGCCTCATCGCTCCTTTTTCACCTTTGACGCCCAGCTTTGTTTCGCACAAAAAAACCCGTTGCCCGCAAACAGGCCACCCAAAACCGGGCGGCGCCGCGCGGGCAGCGTTCGCTTTTCGCCCGCCCCGGGGCACTGCTGCCGCCGGCGGCGGACCGTTATTCTTTTGCGCGCGGTCACGCCTTGCCCCGCGCTTTTACCTATTAAATACGCGCATGGGCGTTCGCTATTTTACATTACCACAGTGCCGTGTTCCTGTCAATGTTTACAGCTTACTTTGGCACATCTTACCGATTTTGGGGTCACAGGCGGAAAAATTCCTGCGCGAATTGTATGGTTAAAGCTTGCACGCCCGGCTGCTTTTTACTATAATTTTAACCAGAAAAGCCAAAGATTGGGCAATTCTGCTTTTCCACGCCGCCATGGCTGTTTTTTGCCCGGAATCCCAAGGCCAGAGGAGTGATCTTCTGATGAAACATTTGTCCGTTTTCCGCCGCTGGACGTCCACCGCCCGGCAGCTTTGGCTCGCCCTTCTGGGGCTTGTGCTTCTGTTTGTAACGCTGGTGTTCAGCACACTGGATTTCACTCTTCAGCTTAACCGTTACACCATTGCTTCCAGCCAGGACTCTTTGCAGAATACCGCCCGCTCCAGCATCGCTGCGCTGAACAGTTATCTGGAACAGCAGATGAGCTATGTGCAGCGGGCGGCCACCGCCATCGCCAGCCTGCCCGCCGGCAGCAGCGAGGAGGATGTGCGCCAGCTGCTGGACGAATACTTCCAGCGCAGCGATTTTGCCCAGATGTGGGCCGTCTCGCTGGACAAACAGGCCATCTCGTCCCAGGGCATTTCACTGGATCTTTCCAGTGAGGAAGCGCTGGAAAGCGCCTTCGACGGGCAGAGCGGCTATTCCGCCGTTTACAACAGCCCCACCTACAAGGACGACCGGTTCTATGTGTATGTGCCGGTGCGGGTGAGCCCGGAGCAGCCGGTAACCGGCGCGGTGCTGGGCGTTCTGAAGGTGGAGCAGGTGGCCCGGTCACTCACGCTGTACGGCCTGTCGGACGAAAGCCGGGTGGCGGTGTTCCAGGCAGACGGCATGGTGATCTATGCCTGCGACAACCTGAAATACCAGCTGGAGCCCGGCGGCAGCTTCTGGAACACCGATGCCGGCCGCACGCTGGGCAGCTTGCCGGAAGAGGAAACCGGCAGCTTCGGCACCGCCGGCACCGGCGACGGGGCGGTGGCCTGGCTGTGCGTTTCCACCGGCATCCGGGACTGGTATCTCTATCAGGATGTACCCCGGAGCGCCCTGCTGGCCACCAACGCCCAGGAGACCAGGCTGGTGATGATCATGGCGCTGAAAATGCTGGCCGCTTCGGTGGTGATGCTGGTGCTGCTGACCATCTATCACCGCCAGCGGGAGGGCCAGGTACAGCGGGCCGAGGATTCGCTGCGCACCAGCAATCAGCTGCTGGCAATGGCTCTTCAGCACACCGCCATCACCCTGTTTGTTTACGATCTGGCCGGCCATACCATGACCGCCTGCGATGAGACCGACACCACCCGGACCGGGGCGCCGGTGGAACCTGCCACTCTGGCTCAGAACGGCACAGTGGCTCCCCAGCACTCCACCGGATTCCTGGCGCTGTTCCATCGGATCCGCACCACCCAGGAGCCGGTGCAGGGCGATTTTCTGGTGCGCAGGCCGGATCAGAGCGAATACCGCTGGACCCGTGTGACCCTGACCGCCGTGCGCATTCCCGGGCAGGCCCCCACCCACGCCATCGTGACCTTTGAGGACATCACCGAGGAACGCCGCCGGGAGGATGAGCTGCGCCAGCGGGCCAACCGGGATCCCCTGACCAATCTGTACAACCGGCGGGTGCTGCGCGTAAAGATAAACGAGCTGCTGGGCCACCCGGTGGGCGATGTGCTGCTGCGGGAGGTTGCCCGGCTGCTGGAGCAGCTGAGTGCCGCCTCCGGTACCCCCGTACGGCTGGGCGGCGATGAGTTTCTTGTGCTTTTGCCCGGCGCGGACTGGGCCACTGCCGAGGCACTGGCCGGCCGCATCTGCACCGAGCTGCCCGGCCTTGCCAGCAAGCTGGAGCTGGGCGTTCCGGTGGGCGTGAGCGTGGGCGTTCATCTGTTCGACCCGGCTGCCGTCCCCCTGAATCAGGCCTATCAGGAGGCGGACGTGGCCCTTTACGCGGCCAAGCGGAACCGGGGCTGCTGGGTATCCACCCGCGGGCTGCGGGAGCTTGGAGCACGGGAGGAACGGCCATGATCCACTACAACATTTATTTTCAGATGGCGGCATTTGTGTTTCTGGCCGCGCTGGCTCTGATCTGCCTGATGCGGCGTGGCGCGCACACCCTGACCCGCGCCGCCCTGTATCGCACGTTCGCCAGCGCCCTTGCCGCCACCGCGCTGGATGTTCTGGCCACCCCGGTGCGCGCCGGGGCCTGGCCCTGGCTGCCGGACCGGGCAGCCTGTCTGCTGCTGGCAGCCTGGATGATCAGCCAGTTTCTGTTTTTTGCCTGTTTTGTGCTGTGCACCCTGTTTCTGGCAAAGGTCTCCGGGAAGCAGCTGCGCCGGATGATGCGGCTGACCGGCCTTGTGTGCTGCGTCGGAATTCTGGCCGCGCTGCTCAGCCCCTGGCTGGGGCTGCTTTACCGGCCCCGGGCACAGGGCGGCTTTGAAAACGGGCCGCTGTATCTGCCGCTTCTGGCCTGCTGCTGGCTGCTGCTGGTCTTCGGCTGCCTCTGGATGCGCAGGGCCAAACCGGGCCCGGGGCGGCAATGCGCCGGCTGCATGGCCGGTTTTGTGCTGGCAGCAATGCCGCTGCAGCTGACCGCGGGCAACGTGCGCCTGTTCTGGTTTGTGGTGGCGCTGGCTCTGCTTCCCGCGGCGCTGGGTGCGCCGCTGCCCGGCAGCCAGATTCACTCCGCCAGCGGATGCCCCAACTACCGCGCCCTTTCCGATACCCTGTGGGACTGTTACCAGTTCCACAAGCCATACTGCCTTGCCTTTCTGCGCCTCGCCCCTGCAAACGACGCAGGCGGTATTTCCCCCGCCCAATGGCTGGCCCCGACCGCAAAACGGCTGCGCGCCGCAACGCCCCGCTGCACGGTGTTTTACCTCAGCCAGGCAGGCCGCTTTGTGGTGTTCAGCCAGGGCAGCCGGGAGGGCTTCAGCAGCCAGATGGCCGAGCTGGCCACCGGGCTGAACGAAGGCTGGGCTCTGAAGGGCTGCACCGTCACCCTGACCCAGCCCGCCATCCTGATGGACGGGCTGCGCTGCGCACCGGATCTGGATCAGGCGCTGCTTTTGCTGGATCTTCTGGAGGAATTCACCCCGGACGGGCCGGTTCATGCCGCGCCCCAGTGGGTGAACGATCAGGCACTGGCCCGCCTGCAGCGCACGCTGGCGGTGCGCCGCGCTTTGACCGGCGCGCTGGACCGGGGCCGCTTTGCGCTGCGCTATCTGCCGGTGCTGGATGCCCGCACCGGGCGAACGGTGCAGCTGGAGGTGCTGCCCCGCATCGACGACGAACAGCTGGGTCTGCTTGGGCCGGACGCCTTTGTGCCCATTGCCGAGCGCAGCGGGCTGGCAGAGCGGATGGGCGATGTGATCTTTGATTCTCTTCTGGAAGCCATGGCTGCCGATCCAGAGCTGTTCCGGTCGGTGGAGCGGGTGAGCGTGAACCTGAGCCCGCTGCAGCTGGCCGCGCCGGATCTTGCCGACCGCTTCGTGCGCATGGCCCGGGAAAAGAGGGTTCCCTGCTCCCGGCTGGCCTTCGAGCTCACCGAAAGCCGCAGCCTGCGGGGCACCGACGGAGTGCCCCTGCTTATCCGGCAGCTGTTTGCGGCCGGGGCCGCCATCACGGTGGACGACTTCGGCGCGGGGCATTCCAACCTGACCCGTATTCTGGATCTGCCCGAGGCGGGGGCGGTGAAGCTGGACCGCTATGTGATGCGCACCTGCCTTGCCCGGGATCCGAAGCTGCTGGCTCACCTGATCGACTTCGTGCACGACTGCGGCAAACTGGTGATCGCCCAGGGCGTGGAGAGCCGCCAGCAGGCCCAGCAGCTGGTGAAGCTGGGGGCGGATTATCTGCAGGGCTTTTACTACGCCATGCCCATGGATGCCGACGAGCTGCGCCGGTTTCTGCATCCCGATCGGCTTTAAGCGTCCATTTGCCCCTTTTCTGCCCCGCTTTCTGTGTTGCAAAGCGGGGCAAAATCCTGTAAAATGGGAGAATAGAGCGCTTGGGGCCCCGCCGTGGGCCCCTTCAAAATAAGAGGAGCGAAGAATCAGCTATGGAAAAGCCGAACAATTTTCTCACCGAGATCATCGACGCGGATCTGGCGGAAGGCCGCGTAAAGGAGATTCACACCCGGTTCCCGCCGGAGCCCAACGGCTACCTGCACATCGGCAGCGCCAAGGCCATCTGGATCAACTGGGGCATTGCCAACGCCTACGGCGGCAAATTCAACCTGCGCTACGACGACACCAACCCCGTGCGCGAGGACGACGAGTATGTGAAGAGCATCGAAGAGGATCTGCGCTGGCTGGGTGCTGTGCCCAACGGCGGCATCTACTATGGCAGCGACTACTTTGAGAAGTGCTACGAGTACGCCGAGCAGCTGATCAAGGAAGGCAAGGCCTATGTGTGCGATCTGACCCGCGAGCAGATGCAGGAGTACCGGGGCACCCTGACCGAGCCCGGCAAGCCCAGCCCCTGGCGCGACCGGAGCGTGGAGGAAAACCTGGATCTGTTCCGCCGCATGCGAGCCGGCGAGTTCCCGGACGGCAGCCGCACCCTGCGCGCCAAGATCGACATGGCCAGCCCCAACATGAACATGCGTGACCCGGCCATCTACCGCATCGTGCGCGCCCACCATCACCGTCAGGGCGATGCCTGGTGCATCTACCCCCTGTACGACTTTGCCCATCCCATTCAGGACGCCATCGAGGGCATCACCCACAGCATGTGCAGCCTGGAGTTCGAGAACCATCGCCCCCTGTACGAGTGGGTCATCAACAACCTGCATCTGGGGCCCTTCCCCATCCAGCGCGAGTTCGCCCGCCTGAATGTGTCCAACACCGTGATGAGCAAGCGCTACCTGCGCGAGCTGGTGGAGAAAAATATCGTGGACGGCTGGGACGACCCCCGCATGCCCACCCTGTGCGGTCTGCGCCGCCGCGGCTACACCCCCTCCAGCATCTTTGAGTTCGTGAAGAAGGCCGGCGTTTCCAAGGTATACAGCCTGGTGGACTACCGCCTGCTGGAGTACTGCATCCGCACCGAGCTGGAAACCACCGCTCTGCGCCGGATGGCCGTGACCGAGCCCATCAAGCTCACCATCACCAACTACCCCGAGGGCAAGGTGGAGTACTTCGATATTCCCAACAACCCCAACAAGGCCGCAAACGACACCTCCACCCGCAAGGTGGCCTTCTCCGGCAGCCTGTACATCGAGAAGAGCGACTTTGCCGAGGTACCCCCGCCGAAGTTCCAGCGCCTGAAGCCGGACGGCGAGGTTCGCCTGATGGGCGCTTACATCGTGAAGTGCAACGAGGTCATCAAGGACGAGAACGGCGAAGTGGTGGAGCTGCGCTGCACCGCTGACCTGGAGACCGGCAACGGCAATCCCGTGGACGGCCGCAAGGTGAAGGGCACCATCCACTGGGTGAGCGCCGCCCACGCGGTGGACGCCGAGGTTCGCCTGTACGACAAGCTGTTCACTCAGGAGAACATGGGCGAGCTGCCCGAAGGCAGCGACTACAAGGACTTCCTGAACCCGGATTCCGTGAAGGTTCTGAAGGGCGCCAAGCTGGAGGCCAGCCTGGCCGACGCCAAGCCCGGCGAGAAGTTCCAGTTCGTGCGCATGGGCTACTTCACCCCGGACTCCAAGCACCCGGGCGTGTGGAACCGCATCGTCACCCTGAAGGACAGCTTCAGCAAGACTCTGGAGCAGAAATAAGTTTTCGCACACTTGCTTTAAATTACACCGGCGGCTGCCGTATTTCCCCGAAAGCGGGATACGGCAGCCGCCGTTTTTTCTTTTCCGGACTCTGAAAAAAGGCCTTTCCCCGTGCCTTGCCAGAAGGTTTTGGTCTGTGGTATACTAAAACATGGCGGGCAGATGCCCGCCAGCCAGATACAGCTATCTTCCGCGCCCTCCGCGCGTTTTTTGATACAAGCCAAAGGAGGCCCCTGCCAATGATCGCTTTATGGATCCTGCTCATTCTCATCCTGATTTTACTCGTTTTGCTGGGCGTTGCAGCCGCCCGTGCCATCCAGATGAAGCCTACCTCCGCCGCCACGGCCCAGTTCCCGGATTCCGATCTGGAGCGGGCCCAGCAGTATGCGGAGACCCTGTCCAAACTGGTTCAGTGCGAGACGGTATCGGAAAAGGATCAGGTGAGCCGCCGCAAGTTCCAGGCCTTCCATAAATTGCTGCGGGAGCAGTTCCCGCTGGTGCACAAGGCGGCCACCCGCACGGTGCTCAACGGCAGCCTGATTTATAAAATCCCCGGGCAGGACGGCGGCGTCGGTGCGCCCATTCTGATCATGAGCCACCACGACGTGGTGCCCGCTGAGGGCGAGTGGAAATACCCGCCCTTCTCCGGCGAGATCGCCGAGGGCTCGGTATGGGGCCGCGGCACCGTGGACACCAAGGGCAGCCTGTTCTGCTTCATGCAGGCGGTGGAGGAGCTGCTGGCCGGGGGCTGGAAGCCCGAGTGCGACGTGTACCTGGCCTCCAGCTGCACCGAGGAATGGGGCGGCGACGGCGCGCCCGCCATTGCCGCATGGCTCAAGGAGCAGGGGGTCCATCTGGGCCTGCTGCTGGACGAGGGCGGCATGATCATGGATTCCCCCATGGCCGGGGTCAAGGGCCGCTACGCCATGGTGGGCGTGGTGGAAAAGGGCTATGCGGACGTGAAGTTCGCCGCCAATTCCGCCGGCGGCCATGCCAGCGCCCCCGGGCCGAACACCGCTCTGGTGCAGCTGGCCAGGTTCATCTGCAAAACCGACCGGCACAGCCCCTTCCAGGCCCGCTTCTCCCCCACTTTGCGGGAGATGTTCCAGCGCCTTGCCCCCAACATGAGCTTCGGCATGCGGCTGCTGCTGGGCAACCTGTGGCTGTTCGAGCCGCTGCTGTGCTTCCTTTTGCCCCGTGTGAACCCGCTGGCCGGCGCAATGATGCGCACCACCTGCGCCTTCACCATGGCACAGGGCTCCCCCGCCTACAACGTGCTGCCCCAGCAGGCCTGGGTCACCGCTAACATGCGTTGCATGCCCCATCAGGGTACCGACGAGAGCATCGAGATCATCCGCGCTGCTGCCAAAAAGTGCGGGCTGGATACCGAGGTGCTGAAGGCCGACCCGGCCTGCGCCGAGGTGAACTTTAACGGCGATGCCTTCCGGCTGCTGGAGGAGACCATGGGCAAGATCTACCCCGGCTACGGGGTGGCCCCCTACATCATGACCGGCGGCACCGATGCCCGGTTCTACATGTATGAGGGCGTGGTGGAAAACGCCCTGCGCTTTGCCCCGCTGGAGATCAACAAACAGCAGTACGCCAGCATTCACGCGGCCAACGAGAACCTGTCCATTCTGGCGCTGCCCCCGGCTGTGAACTTCTATCAGGAGCTGCTGCGCAGCTACTGCGCCCGCAACGGCAAGCCGGAGCTGGCCCCCGAAAAGCCCGCCCGCAAGGCCCCTGCCCGCAAAAAGGCAGCCCCCAGGGCCAAGGCCGAAGCGGAGGCCCCTGTGACCGAAACTGCTGAGCCTGCGCCGGAAACTGCACAGCCAAAAGACGAACAGCCCGCCCCGGAGGCCCCGGCAGAGCAGCCGAAGAAGGCCGCAAAGCCCAAAAAGAGCGCTGCCCCCAAGAAGGCGGAAACCACTGAGCCTGCCGAGGCTGTGGAGACTGCTGAAGCTGCCGAACCGAAGCCCGAAGCGGAGGAAGCCCCGGTGGAGGCGGACGAGCCCCGGGAAGAATAATCCAAACGCAAACGAGCACCTGCACGGAAAACGCAGGTGCTCGTTTTTATTTCTGCCTGCCTTTTGCGCCGTGCAGCAGCCGCCATTCCAGCATGCCGCAGCCGCCCAGATAGACCACCCAGAACAGCACATAGCCCGCCAGCGGGGATACCGGGACGGGATAGGGCGCAGTGACAAAGCCGCCCAGCAGGACGTTGTACAGCAGGGACAGGGGGATGAAGGGCAGCAGCCACAGATTCACCGCCCAGAACCGCCGCCTTGCCCGGGGGCGGCTGGCAGGCTCGCCCACCGTCATGCCGATGGCGTAGATCACACAGCCCATCACCATGACCAGCAGGCCGATTGCGGTGGCAATGGCGCTCTGCTTTTCGTACCAGAGCATTACCGCCACCAGCAGGCCCGCAATGGTGCTGCCGGTGGCCACCACCGAAAAGATGGCCGCGTCCGGCCCCTGCTCCCGCAGCGCCGGGTGCTGCCCGGTCAACAGATAATCCGTGGTGGTGCCCAGCTGCCTGCTCACCGCCAGCAGCCGTTCCAGATCCGGCGCGGTCTGGCCGCTCTCCCACTTGGACACCGCCTGCCGGGATACGCCCACCCGGTCCGCCAGCTCCTCCTGGGAAAAACCCTTTGCCTTGCGCAGCTGCTGAATGCGCTGCCCCAGCTCCTCGTTCAGACTCATACCGTTCCACTCCTTTTTGTTTTGCTGGACTTCAGTATACCGGATCAGGCGGCAGCCTGTCCACCATCTGCCGCCACAATTGCGTCAACTGGATGTTGCGTTTTGTCAACCGCTCCCTTCCGGGCACAAAAAAGCGGCGGGTCCGGCCGACCCGCCGCCTTTTTCTTGTTCTTACAGGATGCCGCAGCCGGCCAGTGCCAGCAGCACCGCCAGCAGGCCGAAGTTCAGCGCGCTGAACACCGCCAGATACCGCCCGGTGTTCGCGCCGGGGGCCTTGGAATAGATCTTCAGGCTGATCAGGCTGGCCAGGCTGGCAATGGGGGTGCCAAGGCCGCCCAGATCCACGCCCATCAGAAGCCCCGCGCCGTTCTCGGTAAAGCCGGACAGCAGCACCGCCGCCGGCACATTGCTGATGACCTGGCTGGCCGCCGCGCCCACCAGCATCTCCCGGCCCTGCATCACGCTGGCCAGAAAATTCTGCAGCGCCGGGATGCGGGCCAGATTGCCCGCGAACACGAAGAAGCACACAAAGGTGACCAGCAAAGCGAAGTCCGCCCCCAGCACCAGCTTTTTGTCGAACACCGCCAGCGCCACGATCACCACCGCCAGCAGCGCGGGCCAGGGCAGCAGATGGAACACCGAGGCCAGACACACGCAGAACAGCACGCCGCACAGAATCAGCTGGGCATGCTGGCGGGCGGTCATGGGGCCTTCCTCATTTTGAGCCGTCAGGGTGACCCGACGGGCCGGGGTGAGCAGGCACAGCACCACAAGCACCACAAGGCTTGCCAGCGTGGCGGGCACGGTGAGAGCGAAGAATTCGCCCGCGGAAAAGCCGTAACGGCTGTACAGATACAGGTTCTGGGGGTTGCCCACCGGGGTAAGCATGCTGCCCAGATTGGCCGCCACCGTCTGCAGACTTACCACCCAGGGCAGCAGCCCGCCCTGCCCGCTGGCGGCCAGCACCAGCACCGCGAAGGGCACGAAGGTGATGAGGGCCACGTCGTTGGTGACCAGCATGGAAGAGAAAAAGCAGAGCATCACCAGCACAAGGCACAGTCCCTTGCCGCTGCCGCTGCGCTTCACCAGCGCCGCCGCCATCCGCCGGAAGGCCCCGGCCTGCTCCATGCCGGCCACCACCGCCATCAGGCAGTAAAGCAGAGCCAGCACCCGGCCGTCCACATAGCCAAGATATTCCTTATCCGGCAAAACCACCAGGCAGGAGGCCAGCGCCAGCACCGCCGAGATGACCAGCACCGGCTCACCCTTCAGCCATTGCATCGCTTTTTTCACCGGCCCAGCACCTCCTTTTTCAGCACCCGGAAGGCCTCGTCCTCGCCCTTGTCCCGCAGGGTGATCAGCATGTATTCCAGCAGCTGCCGCGTTTCCGGATGCAGCACATAATGATCCCGCCCCCGGTCGTAATATTCCCAGGGGGAGGCGTCGGTGTAGTCCTTGCCCTTATATACCTTGCTGGCGGCCACCCGGTCGCAGAACATTTCGGCCACGAACTGCAGGGGCATCTTATTGCCGATCAGCTTTCCGCTGCCCGCCGGGTCGTAGTCGATCCAGTATTCCAGATGATGCCGGTTGCGCCCCTTGTGGTGCAGCCAGGCGGTACTGCAGCCCTCGGCCTGACGCTGGGCGTCGTTGGGGCTGCGATTGCCCTGATAATATTTCACGCCCGGCAAAAACTCGCTGGGCATGTACTTGGAAAGGTCATGGGTCAGCCCCCGCCAGTAAAGCCCCAGACGGAAGCAGTGCTTCATCACCAGCCATTTGTGGTGATTGATGGTGCAGAAATGCCCCCACAGATTCACGTTCAATCCCTCCTGAACATCAAAAAGCCGGGTTTTGAAAAACCCGGCCTTTATTATAGCATATTTATGCAACCGTGTGCGCGGTCAATCCAGCGTTTCCGCCTGCTCGTCCAGCCGGTTTTCCCACAGATAATGCCGCGTCTCCGCCACGATCACCCCGCTGAGCAGCAGCACCGAAATCAGGTTCGGGAAGGCCATCAAACCGTTCATCAGGTCCGCAAAGCTCCACACCAGATCCAGATTGGCCACCGCGCCGATGAACAGCACCACCAGGAATACCAGCCGGTACACCGGAATGCCCTTTGGCCCGAACAGGTATTCCACGCACCGCTCGCCGTAGTAGCTCCAGCCCAGAATGGTGGTGAAAGCAAATACCGAAAGCGCCAGCGCCAGCACGATCTGACCGGCGGGCAGGTTGGCAAAGGCCAGCCGGGTCATGGCGTCGTCGCTTGCGCCCTGATACAGCTCGGGCTGCTTGACCATGCTGCTTACCACCACGATGCCGGTCATGGCGCAGACGATCACCGTATCCCAGAAGGTGCCGGTCATGGAAACCAGCGCCTGCCGCACCGGGTTTTTGGTCTGGGCGGTGGCTGCCGCGATGGGTGCGGTGCCCAGGCCGGACTCGTTGGAGAACAGGCCCCGGGCCATGCCGTAACGGCAGGCGGCCATCATCGCGCCGCCCGCAAAGCCGCCGGCCACCTGCCGGAAGCCGAAGGCGCTTTTCACGATCAGCGCCAGCGCCTGGCCCAGATAGGGGGCATTCAGCACCAGAATTGCGATGCAGCCCAGAATGTAGAACAGGCTCATGAAGGGCACAAGCTTTTCGCACACCTTGGCAATGGCCTTGACGCCGCCCAGAATCACCACCGCGGTGACGGCGGTGACCACCAGACCGGAAATGGCGGGAGCCACCCCGAAGGTGGTGTGGATCACATCGGTGATGGCGTGGCTCTGCACGGTGCAGCCCGCGCCGAAGGTGGCCAGCACGGTGAAGGCGGCGAAGATCACCGCCAGCCACTTCCAGCCAAGACCCCGCTCGATGGTGTACATGGGGCCGCCCACGATGGCGCCGCTTTTGCCCCGGGTGCGGTATTTCACCGCCAGCAGGGCCTCGCCGTATTTGGTGGCGATGCCGAACACGCCGGTGAGCCAGCACCAGAGCACCGCGCCGGGCCCGCCCAGTGCAATGGCGGTGGACACGCCGATGATGTTGCCGGTACCGATGGTGGCCGCCAGCGCGGTAGCCAGCGCGCCGAACTGGCTGATCTCGCCCTGGCTGCCCTCATCCGGCGAAAGGCTCAGCCGGATGGCCTTGGGAATATGGCGCTGTACCAGCCGAAGCCGGACAGTCAGAAACAGGTGGGTGCCGAACAGCATGACCAGCATCGGCACACCCCAGATAAAATTGCTGCACGCGCTCACAAGCGCGGTAAGGCTCTGCATGGGTTTTCCCCCTTAAAATCACAATATTTTAGTATTATATCACATCAAAGCCCACCGCGCAAACCTGCAAAAATGCCGGGTCCCGGCAGAATCCGGGGCCCGGCGCGGCTTTTGCTTACTTCTTTTTTGCGGCAGGGTCCGCGGCTTCGCTGCCGACGGTTGCGGTCTGCCCTGCCCCCAGCACCCGGTCGCTGTCGCACACGCCGCTGGTGGTGGGGTCGGTGATCACGCCCAGCACCGCCAGCACCGCAAACAGGGCGTTCACCACCGCCAGCAGCCGGTTGCCCAGTTCACCCAGATCCAGCTGGTAGCCGAACACCGCTGCCACCACCTGAATCAGCAGCATCACCGCCGGGATCAGGCTCAGCCAGAATGCCTTGTTTTGAATGCGTACCATCCAGTTGATCTTTTTCATTGCGTTCCTTCCTTTCGTTCCAGAATTGTGATTCGTGTTTCGTGGTCATTGAGAGCCGCGTCCTGCTCGTCGTTGTGTTTCCACAGGCGGCGGTGGCTGTCTGTGTTGTCCCGCTCCTGCCGGTCCTGCCGGCTCTGCACCGCCTCCACCAGGGTGGAGAGCTTGGTAAGGGTGCTGTTCAGCCGGATCACCGGCGCCCCCACCGACAAAAATAACCCGGCCACCACCACCAGCACCCCGACCACATTCCATTCATTCATATTCATCCTCCTTACCAGATAAACTCTGCCGAAAAACCAAGCCCCTCGCAGTAGGTTCGGATGTTGCGCCGGTCGCCTTCGTTGGGCATCGGCACAAGATGCAGGTCCAGCCCCTCGTCCGGCGCATCCGCAAGGCGGCAGCGGTCGTCCAGAACGGCGGCGTAAACGGTTTTACCCGCATGTTCAATCTGCACCATGGGGTAGCCGTCCACCAGAGTGTCCGCCAGAGCGAGCACCGCATAAGTACCCTCGGGCAGCTTGTCCGTTTTCCCGTCCGCATTCATCACCACGGCATGAATGCTGGGAGCCGTGAAATACTCGCAGCGGCTGGAATCGAACACCTCCAGCTGCTTGCCGGAAAGGGGCACAAATTCCACCGCGCCGGGAGTGTAGCTCTCCCGCACGATGCGGGGCAGATCGCAGTACATCCGGTTCAGATCGCACCGGCCCTGAACACCCGGCACCGAGCCGCTGCTGGAGTGCTGCCAGACCGCCGCGTTATCCACCCCGATTTTGCCGGTGTAGTTGGCGATCCACAGCCCCTCGTACCGGTCGAGGGTCTCCATGTCCATATAGCTGTTCACAAAGCTGGTGTAGCTGTAGAACATGGGTAGATAGCCCGCCGCCGCGATGCAGCCCATGAAGGCGTTGCAGATGGCGGTGTTCTTTTCCCGGCTGAATTCCTTATATTTGGCCGCGTGCTCATAGTCCAGCACCACCGGCAGAGTGAGGGTGTGCTCCGCCAGCAGTTCCAGAACCCGGGCGGCGGCGATGCGGGCATGAGCCTCGCTGTCGATGTAGCTGTAAAGATACACGCCCACATCCAGCCCGGCCGCCGCCGCGCCGGTCACATTGCGCTCAAAATACGGGTCTGCCACAATGCTGCCGTCGCCGTTGGCGTAGCCCAGCCGCACGAAGGCGAAGGCATAGCCCGCGGCCTTCACCCGAGGCCAGTCCACATTGCCCTGATACCTGCTCACGTCCACGCCCGGAGCGGGTGGGTTGATTTCGTATTTCAATGCCATTTTTCTCTCCTTTCTCAGGCGATGTAGGCCTGCAGTGCATAGAGAGCCTGGGCAGTGCCGTAGCCGTCCACACCGATGGTGACCACGTCCCCGCCGGCCAGATACCCCAGATCGCAGGTGGGGCTGTCCGCCGCGCTCTGCTCGGCCAGCACGATGCCGTTTTTGCGGAAGCGGATGGTGGTGCTGTTCTGCACAATGCTCACCGGCACCAGCCGCCACTGGCGGCCGGATGCCCGGATACGTGCGCCGTAGTTATCGTCCCGGTCGCCGTCCAGCCAGCCGATGTAAGCGGTTTCCACCAGCTGGGGATAGGCCAGCGAAGGCACCGTGCTGGCCTGGGTATTGCCATCCCAGATTTCGCACACCGTCACCCAGCCACGGGGCATATCCGGCTCCAGCATGACGGCGGTGCCGGTAACCCCGAAGATGCTCACCCCCTGCCGGATGTTGGCTGCCAGCAGATTCGCGTCGCCCTCAATGGTCTGGGCTCCGCTCAGGTACTGGCCGGCGGCGATGGTCTGGCTTGCCGTGCCCGGCCGGAAGCTGGCCGCGCCCCTGCTGGGAATGCTGCCGGTAATCTTCCGGCCTTTGGCGTAGCCCACTGCCCCGGCCAGCATCTGATTCGCGGCTACGGTGCCATCGGCGGTAAAGGTGCCGTTCACGGTTTTGCCGTTGGCGGTGATGGAAACCCCGGTCTTGATGTTTTCGGGGGCCAGCTTGGCCGCTTCGGCCGCGGGCAGGCCCCCGCCGTTAAAAGTTAGGGCGTTCCCCGTGCGGTAACACACCACCACGGCCCCGGCCCGGAAGAACCCGGCCCACAGTGCGTCGCCGCCCACGGTGCGGGCGGTGCACCCGGTGCCGTTCACCCGGAAGGTATCTCCCGCCGCAAAATCCGCGGCGGCCACAAAGCGGATGTTGTTCCCGCTGCCGGTGAGGGTGTGCACCGTGCCGCTCTTTTTGTGGGTGTACAGGTTCACCCCGTCCCCGGCGGCTGCCGCCCCGATGGTCTGCGGTGTGAGGGCCAGCTGGGGCTGCCCATCCTCATCCAGTCGCAGCAGCAGGTTTGCAGCCGCTGCGGTCCAATTATCTCCCTGCTGTACCACCTCGCTGCTTACTCCCACTGATACATCCCGCAGGGCGGGGCTGCCGTCCCGGTTATACAGGGTCAGATAAACATTTCCGTCCGATTCATTCACTTTCAAATCACGAAACAAACGTGCCAAACAGGCCACCTCCCAAACAAAAAGCCAGCTTCTGCTGGCCGTTTTCAATTGCATTCAGATCGTTGTAAATTTGCAGCAGCATTCCCTCGATGCGCTCCAGATCCCGCCAGTCCCACACAAGGTCACCGGGCACAAAGGCGCGGGTGGCGTACTCCGGCCGGGGCTGCACTGCGGCGGCCAGCGCCGCCAGATTTTCTTCCACCCGGTTGAAGAACTCCGCCAGCGGAACCCCGTCCACGGTATAGTCCTGCATCTGGCCGTAGTCGGGCTTTTGGGTAATTGCCGCTGCCCGCTGCCGCAGATACAGCAGGTTGCCCCGGATGCGCTCATAGTCCGGGTCCAGGCGGAATGCGTCCTGCCCGTCCCAGGTCGTTTTCGGCGTTTGCCATGCCATGCGTTTCCCCTCCTTACGCAACTCGCCGGTAACGGAACACGGTGATGTAGGGCTGCAGGTTATTGTGGGCCTGCCCGCCGCCGTCCTGCCCCGTCCAGTAGCCATAGGGCCAGGATTCACCGGACAGACTATCCCGGATCAGGCAACCATGGCCGGATCCGACCGCACCCTCGTTGGACCATCTCATTTCATGGCTGTGCCTGGGCATTTCCGCAATGGTGAGGGTATGGTTGATTTCGCCGCCTTCTTTGTTCACGTCACTGAATTCGGGAATTCCCTTTGCGCGGCCCACCAGTACCCGGCCGGAACCGTACTCTTCCCATCGGCCGCCAAAATGCGCCTGGACGGCTTCGATGGTACTCAAATTAGCGCCGCTGCCTGTATCAGCCCACTCGAAAATGCTGCCCACCGGATACACAAAATCCAGAATGCCCAGATCAGCCAGCGTCCAGTTCAGATTGGCAGTACCGTCGAAGGCCCTGCCGGTTTTGCCAATGGTCAGGGTGCGGGCCGTGGCCAGCTGGGTGGCCGCACGGGCCGCGCCGGAAAAGCCGGAATTCGGATCCACCGCTGCCGCGCCAATCTCACCCAGAGTCCAACTCACATCGGCGCTGCCGTCGAAGGTCTTTTTGGTTCCGCCAATGGTCACGCCCCGGGCGGTTTGCAGCTTCACCGCGCTGTTGGCCGCGCCGCCCGCGCTGGAAGCGCCCGCGTATTTGTGGGTGTGGCCGGCTGTCGCCGCGCCGATGCCCGCTGCCGTCAGAGTTTTGGCCCCCACCACGCTGCCGTTCACATACAGAACCTGCCCGGTGGAAAAACCGCTCACCTGGGTGGTCTTACTCACCAGATTGGGGCCTGCCGGGCCGGTGGGGCCGGTGGCACCCTGCGGCCCTTGGGGGCCGGTAGGGCCAGTTGCACCCCGTGCACCGGCCGGGCCCTGCTCACCGGTATCTCCTTTTGGGCCCTGGGGACCGGTCTCACCTTGCGGGCCAGCGGGGCCGGTGTCCCCCTTCGGCCCTTGGGCACCGCTGGGCAAGATCAGATTCAAAGTGGCGGTTGTGCCGCTTTTGGATATGCTGGCAGCGGCGGTGCTGCCGCTGACCACGGTACCGATCTTCATGGTTTGTATCGCTGCGTTCCAGAGACTGCGCTCCGCCGCTGTGATGTGTTTTACGGTATCACTCACATGGGCGAACGCCGCATTCCAGTTATTCAGCAACGTCTGGGTGATGCTGCCCAGCAGAGATAGATTTCCGTGGCTGTGCTTTTTGCTCACCGCATCCGCCAGACTGGCTTCGGTCTGGGTGTAGCTGTCCAGCAGCGTCTTGTTTGCGTGACTGTGGCGGGCGGCGGTGTTGGAAGCCACAGTGGTTTTGGTGGAGGCAAGGTCAGCCGCCAGCGCCTTGCCCTTGTTGCCCGGGTAGGCGGTGGAAGAGGTCTCGCCCAGCGCAAGGCTCTTACTGATCTCCACATAGGCCGAGCCGCTCCAGCGCCAGGTGAGGTTTGTGTTCAGCGCCACATAGATCTTCCCTGCCTCACCCGTGGCCGGGAAGGCGGTTTTGCTGGCATATTCCAGTACGTCGTCCACAAAACTGGGCAGCTGGCTGGCTGGCACCTGACCATTGCTGTCCAGCGTTGCCACACCGCCGGCCTTACCCATTTCGCTGCGCTTGACCTGGGCATCGTTGGTCACGTTTGAAAGGCCCACCTGGGTTTTGGTCACGGCATGGGGGTTGGCTTTGTCCGCTTTATGGCTGTTCAGTGCATTTTGCACCGAAGCAATGGCTGCCGCCTGGGCAGTGCTCACCGGCTTGTCCACGTCGGCTGTATTATCACAGCTGCCAAGCCCCACCTGGGCCTTGGTGGTCTTGTGCGGGTTGGAGGTATTCCCGGTATGTGCGGCAAGGGCACTTTCCAGCGCACTTTTCACCGCCGCGTCCTTCGTGTCGGTCTCTTGCTGAGTGTATGCCCCCGCCTGATGGGCGGTCACGGTATGAGGATTTTCCGTGTCCGCCAGATGCTCCATCAGGCTGCGCACCGCCCGGGCCAGCTTGCCAAGAGCGGCGCTCAGCTTTTCACCGCTGGAAAGCTGCGTCAGCGCAGCCGATTCCGAATAGGTTGGGGTCTGGTCGTTGGTGGCCACGTTGGGCACATTGCCAAGGCCCACCTGACTTTTGGTCACCGCGTGGGGGTTGGCCTTGCTGGCCGCGTGGGCATCGAAATCCTCCCGCAGCGCATCCGCCGCCGCTTTGTGGGCGTCCAGCATCTGCTTTGCTGCCGCCAGCGTGATGGCCGGGCCGTCGTTCCAGGCGTCGGTTCCCTTGATGCCCGCGATCTGCTGGCCGATCAGGGTCAGCAGTGCCTGCAGCTTGTTTTTCACCCCGCCCACGGTGCGCAGGCCGATCTTTTCATCGGTGACGCTGCCATCCGGGTGGGCCAGCACCGAGGCCGAGGCGTGGGCGTTCAGCTCGGTGCGGCTGGCCTTCAGGTCGTCCAGCTCGGCGTCCTTGTTTGCCTGCTGTTTCAGTTCCCGGTCGACGACCTCCATGTCGTAGGTCAGATCGTCGATGTCTGCCGGGTCGTTGCGCTCGGCCAGCCGTTCCGGCAGCCGCAGCTCATAGTTCTGGCTTTTTCTCATCGTTCATTCCCCCGTTTCAGAATCATTTCTCCCTTCAATCCGCCGCCGGTGTAGGTGAGCTGATTTTTCAGCACCTGAGCCGGGGCGGCCGTTTCCCATTGGGTGTCCAGCAGAACCCGGTCGATGGGGTCCATCTCCGGGTTGCCGCGGGTGGTGCAGGTGTAGGTGCTGCGGCGCAGCAGATGCCCCCGCACCCAGTCCGCCACCGCCAGCGCCCGGTTCAGGTCGGTAATGAGCGGATTGTCCAGCGTTTCCACTGAACCGTTCTCATCCGCGTCCGTCACCGGGGCCACCGCGTTCTGACTGCTGGTCTCCAGCTTTTTGCCGCTCACGATCAGGGTGGCCGGGCCGCTGCCCTCCAGCACCAGATCCGCCGCCGCGGCATACAGCGCCTGGTTCGTCACCTGCGCGCCCTCGCATTCCACGCGGATGTCCGCTGCCTGATTCCAGGTCAGGTGCAGCTCCAGCCGCCCGTTCACCTGATAGGTGCCCTTGTGCAGCTGGCTCTCCTTTTCCGCCGGTGCGTACACCGTGGCCGGGCATTCCACCCGAAGAAGGCTGGCGGTCTTTTCCACTTTGGGCGCGCTTTCCAGTATGGCCGAAAGCCCGATGCACACCCCGGTCTGGCTGCTCACATCCGGCTGGATGCGGATCACGCCCTCCCGGTCGGCATATAACAGGCAGCAGGCCGCGTGGGCGATCAGCTGCAAGCATTCCCGGTGCTGCTTTACCGGCAGCGGGGCGGTGGTGGTGATCTCTTTCAAGCCCTCCCACAGCGCCCAGGGCTGCTCGTCCTGCCTGCGGCGAGGAAACTTCGCGTCCTCCAACACCAGCGTCGCCAGTTCCCACAGGCTGTGGGGCGCGCCGTCCCACCGGCCCTTGTAATAGGTGCCGGTCAAAAGGCTCAGCGCGTCGGCGGCGGAGAATTTCGCATACAGCCCCTCCACCGCGGGCTGGCCGGTCAGGTAAAAGCGCCCGCCGGGCATCCATTCCACAAAGCCGCCCTGATACAGCTCTCGCCAGCCGCTGGGAGCAAGGTCGCCCCATTCCAGCACTGCCGCGTCTCCCCACTTGATGCCGCCGGTCAGCTGCTGGCCATAGCGCACCGTGATGGGGTTTCGCTGCTCAAAATACTTCCAGATTCCCCGAGGATTATCCGGGTCATACAGACCGTTCTGGCTGCCGGTGAGCAGGTTCACGTTCACCGCCGAGAAGCTGAACTCCCCGGTGGGCAGCCTGCGGCCGATGGGGTCTACCTCCATGGTCTGGGCAGCCTCGGTCAGCTCCGCCTGACCAAAGACCAGCTCCATGCCGAACATCAGGCGGGTCAGCCGCGCCCGGCGGAAGGGCCGGCTGGTGGCCTCGAAGCGGATTTCCAGCCGGTCGAACCGGTCGATCTGCACCGGCTCCTCGTGCTCCACCGCCGTGGGCCGCACCTGCCGCTGCACCAGCTGCACTTCCCCCTTCCAGGCGGTCACGGTCAGCGCGGTGCACCATTCCTCCGCCACCTGATCGAACCGGAAGCTCAGCGCCGGAACGCTCACCGGGCTTTCAAATTCCAGCGCCAGCACCGGCGGGGCTGCAAACCGGCCGTCCGCGCCGCTCATGGACTCGCTCACATAGCCCTCGGTCAGCAGTGCGCCGCCGGGCTCGTCCGCAATGCGCAGCGTGCCGTCCGCCTTCCAGCGCCCCGGCTCAAAGGTGGCGTAGCTGCGCTTTTGCGCGCCGTCCTGCGCAAGGGCGCTTTCCACGCTGGACCAGTAGGCCTGATGCTCGCTCTTATCCGCCGCACCGGGGGCCGCGTCCTCGTCCACCACACTCAGGGTCACGGCCAGCTTTGCCGCGCCCAACACCGGGCGCTCCATTTCCTGCCGGTAGGCATCGCTCACCTGTTGCATCAGATCACCCCGCAATCCACCACGCTGAAGCTGGCGTCCTCGTAGTATTCCGGCATTCCGGTGGCCGCGTCCACGTTCACCGGGCTGCACTTCACGTCGCTGAGGTAAAACATCCGCGTTTCCCACCGGCCCAGGTTATGGCTGAAATAGTGGCAGTAGAAGGTGAAGTGGCCGTCCTCAAACCAGCGGTTCATCTCCCACCACAGCTGCGGGCTGATGGTCTGCCAGCCCAGCTCCTGCTTGTCCACGCTGCGGCCCACCATCCGGCCCACCATGGTGCCCTGGGCGTTGCGGGCCGAATCCACCATGCGGCTGGTAGTAAAAGGCGCCTTGCCCTGGGTGGGGTAAGGCGCCGCAATGGCATAATTGCTCCGGTCGGTCTGGGCCGTGGCCCCCAGATAGATAAAGCCCTTGTTTTCCTTCAAATCAATAGGCATTTGCGAACGCACCTCCAATCTTTACGCATGCTCATTTTGATAATCTGCCTATCTTTTCCTGCTCATTATTGATAAATATTTTTTCTTCATGATATACTTATAAAAATTAGATTTCATACAGTTTCATCGCTGTTTCAAGGAGGATTTATGGCCGGATTTTCCATAATATTTGTGGCAAAAACAATTGTTTTGTGGATACTTTTTTCAATTGTTTTTGTTCCTTTCGGTGCCAGAATCAGCAAATTGCTTTTACTTGAAACCAATCCATTAAGCAACCTTGCATTGGGCTTTCTGGCAAATCTGGCACTGGTACAGAGCATTGGCTGGGCATTTGTTGCCTTTCGCTGGAGCAACATAATATTTCGAGCATTCGTTCTTGCGCTGCTGATCGCGGAATTTTTGTGGAGCTATCGAGATTTTTCATTTTCCTTCAAGCCGCTTCCGAAATGGATTTTACTTGTGACAGTACCACTTGTGACCATAGCAGCCATTACGCTCATATTGTACCGCTCGGATGCCGATGATTCTTTTTATGTTAGCAATGTCACTCTATTCCAAAGCAGTAACATATTAAACGCTTATGACAGCAGCTTCGGCGACCCTGAACTTGGAACAGTTCCCATGTATGATTTTGAAACATGGGAAGCATGGATTGCAGTGTTTGCCTGGCTTTTCCGCATTGATGGAGCCAGCATGATGCATACTGTTCTCCTTCCTTTTCTTCTTGCGGTCTCCTGCGGAGCATACCTGTTTTTGGGAGAAATACTGTTTTCCGGCAATAAAATCCGTGCGGCGCTGTTCTATTGTCTGTTGATGATCTGCTTTTTGATGGACGGATATGCAGTCTATTCCCCCGGCAGCTTTTTATTGTCCCGTCTGTGGCAAGGCAAGGCGGTCTATCTCCATGTAATACTGCCCCTTATGACTGGATTTCTTCTCCTTTCTTTGCGCAAGCGAATTCGTTTTCACAGCCTTTTTCTGCTTTCCTGCATTTTGGCAGGCATCGCGCTGAATCCCACCAGTTTGTATATCCTTGGATTTCAGGCACTGGCCATGACCATTGGCATCTGCTTTCTGGAAAAATCCCCCAGAAAGCTGGTGGGATTGCTTCCTTCCATTGGCGTGATCGGCTTTTTCACACTGGCGATTTATTTTCGGACACGTTCTTTTTCCGGCCAGATCGAAGCAGCATCCCAGACTGGTTCTTCCTTTGTCTTTGAATGGTTTATGCGGTACTGGGGTTCTGGTTTTGTAATCTTTCTGCTTTATCTGGCTGCGGCAGTATTCCTGTGGTTTCGTTCCAACGAAATGTTGCGGCTGTACTTTATCATTACCCCGCTTATTTTATTTTTGTTGGTCTGGAATCCCCTGTGTGGTAACTTCATTGCGCAAACCGTCACCAAAACGCCCTCCTACTGGCGGGTGTTCTGGCTGATTCCGGCCTCCCCTGCTCTCGTCTGCACTGTGATTCTAATTGTGGCTCGATTTCACAGTCGTCGATGGCTGTCGCTTTTTTTGGGAATTCTGGTTCTGGTGCTGCCCGGAAAATTCATGTTCACACAGGAAAACGGGTTTATCCTTTCTGAAAATGTACAAAAGGTTCCCTCCGAGGTACTGACTTTTCAACAGACGCTATTTGCCAATTCCTCCACTCCTCTGGTTCTTGGAAACTACGATTTTTCTACCACATTGCGTCAGGTCTATCCACAGATTCAGCTCGTTGTTTCGCGCGATCAGTATATTCTGGACTTGTTTGCATACAGAGGCAGACAACAGGAAGCAGACGAACGCATGCTGCTGATCCAATTTGCCAATGGAAGCGACGTAGATCCCGCCGAAGCGTTGCGCATTTTAAGCAGGTACGGGGTTGATTTTGTGGTTCTTGCGCAAAACAACCCATACCTCAATTATCTGCAAGCCAATGGATGGTTTCCCGCACAGCAAAGCGAATCCCATGTGCTGTTGACCTCTGCGCCTGCCTGATCGTTTTACAAAGGCTGTCTCGATGTTGTCCTTTCATCCGGGCAGCCTTTTTTATTATCATCAATAGGCATTTGCGAACGCACCTCCAATCTTTACGCCCCGGTTTGCCTCGATCTTCGCCATGGCGCGATACAGCACCTGCCCATCCAGCTTTATCTCGATGGGCTGATTTGCAACAAGCTCACGCGCGCCGCCGCTGCTCACCGCCTGGGCCAGCTGCAAAATCGCCGCCAGCACCGGGCCGTTCTGCTCGGCCATCAGCTCTCGCAGCCGGCTTTCCGGCGCGGCGATCTCCGGGTTCGTGGCCGCGCCCGCGTACTCGCCCATCATGGCCAGCACCGGCTGGCGGATTACGCCGCCCCTTGCCAGCATGGGGATCTGGGGCGCGCTCATGGTGGGGATGTCGAACCCGAAGGTCTTGCCGCCGATTTCCGGCACCCAGCCCGGGACCTCGAAGCTGATGCTGTTCAGCAGCCGGATCACGGTGTTCACGCCATCCACCGCCGCGCGGATCATGCCGTTCACAAAGCCGATGATGGAATTCACCGCTCCGCGCACGCCGCCCGCAATGCCGTCCCACAGGTTGAGCATAATATCCTTGAATCCGGTCCAGGCGCTGGTCAGCGGTTCGATCACAAGCCGCTGCATCCAGCCGCACAGCGTGCCCCAGATGGCTTGCAGCTTGCTCAACGCCAGCTGGGCCAGATTCTGCACGGTCTGCCAGAACGTACTGAACAGCGCGGCGAGCGGCTGCACCACGACCGTATTGAACCACTCGCAGGCCGCCGCCCATACTTCCTGAAGGAACTGCAGCGCGGCCCCACCCGCCTGCTTCACCTGATCCCAGTGGGTGATCAGCAGCGCGACCACGGCGATCAGCGCCGCGATTCCCGCAATGATCAGCGTGACCGGCGCGGTAAGGAATGCCACCGCCGTGCCCAGAGCCGTGGCTCCCGCTGTGGCAATCAGGCTGATTACGTTCCACACTGCAAGGGCGGTGTTCACCAGCACCCAGGCCGCCGCAAAGGAGCCCACCAGCGTCACGATCAGCTGCACCAGCTCCATATTCTCGCTGATCCAGGCGGAGAACAGGGTCAGCCCGTTCACGATGCCCTCGATCACGCTCACCACAACGCCGCCGGTCCATTCGGCCAGGGGCTGCAAAAAGCTTTCCCATAAGAACTGGGCGAAGGGCTGGAACACCTCGATAATGGGGTTCAGTGCCTGCATCGCCGCGCTCAGCAGATCGAAAAACGCCGGGGCAACGCTTTGGATGGCCCAGCCGCTCAGGGGCAGAAGCACGTTCTGCCAGGCCCAGGCAAGGCCGCCCATGGCCAGCTGCACCACCGGCCCGATGGCCGCCGCCAGACCGGCGAAGCTGCCCGCCAGACCGGAAAGGTCCAGCCCCTGCATCCATGTGCCGGTGGCCTGCCCCAGTTTGGAGAACAGGCCAAGGATGCCGTCCAGCCCGGCGGTGAGCGGCGTGAGCAGACCGCTCAGATCCACGCCGGAAAGCATTCCCGCAATGGTTCCGCTGATCCCGCCCAGAACGTCGCTCAGCAGCGGGGCCACCGTTTGGGCCAAGCTGCTGATGGTCTGGGCGAAGGTATCCACCAGCGGCAGCACCGCCTGGGTAATCGGAGCGAACGCACCCTGCAGGCTGGACTTCACGCTTTCCAGCGAAGCCTTCAGGGTCTCGTTTTCCTTGAGCATGGTGGCAAGCCCGCCGCCCAGCATACCAAGCGCACCGGTCACCAGCGGCCCGCCGATGGCGGAAATGCCCTTGCCCAGGCCGCTCATTCCGCTTTGCAGCTTTTTCATTGACTGCTCAGCCCTCACTGCCCACTGGTTCAATTTTTCCTTGCTTTCATCAATCGCATCTTTCTGCTTCTCCAGCGCCTTCGTTTGCAGCTCGGTAGCTTTCTGCGCGGCCTCTGCATACTTTTTCTCCATACCCATCGCTTCTCGCTGCGCATTGTAGCTATCTTGATATTTTTTATTTAGCGATTCCATCGAATCATCCAATTGCTTTTTTAGTTTCACTTGCAACTGCAATAATCGATTTTGCTCTTTCAATTCATTCACATCAATTTCAGCTGCCAAGTTTTCATCACCTCCTGTGTAATTTTCCTCTCAATATTTTTCTTGTTGTCGAATAGGCATTGTGATATACTAAATCCATCATACCCAGCTTTCTTTGAATGGGAGGAATTTATTGTGACACTTCTCGACGCAATTAATCAGTCGCTTTCTGTTCGAAAAAACTCTTTGCTTTTCAAACTCACAAAGGAACTCTATACTCCTTTTCGTTCTGAATACGATGCCTGTGTCTCCCAATTGGTCAACGCCGAGGAGCTTCTAGCGGCAAGCAAACTCCCTATCCATATTTTTTCTTCTCACTCACAAGATTTTACCTGCAACAACTCAAATAAAATTTACGGAATCCTCGTTATCACTAATTTGCGGATTTTCTTTTTTGCCTGGTCAAAAGAAAATTCCTCGCTTCAAGAAATCTCCGCAGACGACATCACAGATGTCTACTACGATACCGACCCCAAAGAAGCATATCTGCGTGTAAACGGCCGGAACATCGTTTTTGTAGTTCATGATGAACTGGCGGTTGTGGAACAGCTGAAAAAAGCAGTCGACGAGCTTCGCTATGCACAACCTGAGCCGGAAGCCGCTGCCCCCATCCAGACCAATCCCACCGATAACATGGACCAGATCACAGAAGCCATCAAGAATCTGAAAAGCCTGCTTGACCTTGGCGCCATCACCCAGGAAGAATTCGACGCGAAGAAAAAGCAGCTGCTGAATTTATAATTTTCGCCTGTTTTGCCGCCCCCCGCTTTTTTTGCGGGGAGCGGCTTTTTTCTGCCTGCCGTCAGCTGCCGAACGCCTTTGCCATCATCTGCTCCAGATCGTCCATCTGGCGGCGCAGCTGCTCGCCGGTAAAGGCTTTGGCCGCCTTTCTGGCCCGGAACGCAGACCACTCACTTCGAATTTTCCGCTGCTGGGGGGTGAATTTTTCCAGCATTTTTCGGTCCCGCTCGCTGCGCACCGCCACCACCCGGCCCAGAGGGGTGTCGTCCATCAGGCCGCTCACCAGCTTGCTCCACTCCGGCCAGCTCAGCTCCCCCTGCAAATGGGGCAGCACCCCATATTGCTTGGCGATGCTCTGCTCGATCAGCAGCGCGTCGAATTCCAGGTCATACCACTCAGGCCCGGGCGCTGTGCTTTGCCTGCTGAAATCGCTGCTCCATCTCCTGCTCTTCCTCGCCGGTCATGGCCGCCATCACCAGCTCGAACAGCTTCTGATAAGCAGGGAAGGGCAGGTCCATCTTGTCGATCTCCGCAAAGGCAGCCTCGCCCAGGGCCAGCTTCAGGGTCTGGTCCATCTGTTCGCTCACCTGGCTGCCGTCCATCTGGTCGGTGTTGATCTGCATCAGCTTGCGCACGGTTTTCTGCCGGTTGTCCACCGGATACAGCTTGTCCTTTACGCGGATCTCCGGGGCATCGGTGAGCAATTTTTCGTCCAGGGTATACAGTTTTGCCATTTGTTTTGCACTCCTTTTTCAATCAGTGCCCGGGGGCGGATGGCCCCCGGGCGTTTTGGGTTCGGTTCAGGCTGCCGCTCAGCCTTCCAGCGCGGGGGTGAAGGTGGGCTTGCCGTCACTCATCACTTCCACCTCCAGAATGGCCACATCGCGGCTCTCACCGCCGCCGGGGTTGGTCACGTTCAGCACGCAGTCGAAGGCCAGCTTTGCGCCGCTGGGGAACTCCCACTCAAACTTGCTGGCGCAGCCGTCGCCGGTGGTCCAGGCGCTCTGGGCAACGTAATCGTTGCCCGCATCACCCAGGCAGCGCTTGCCGGTGAGGGTGATGGTCAGGGCCTTGCCGGTGACCATTCTGCGCAGCCAGCCCTGCATTTCCATGGGGCTCCACTCCACGGTGTTGCCGTCGATGCTCACCTCAAAGGTTTCCAGCTCCGCAATGGCGGCCATATCGCCCTCTTCGCTTGCACGGCCCCTGGTGCCTACCTTGAACTTGTTTTCATATACGGGATAAACGCCAGTATTCATAGCCATAATTCATTTCTCCTTTTTTGTGTAATTGTTGTTTTGTTCGATTGGTTTTTGTTCGGTCCTGCTCTGCCCCCGCCGGGGCCTGCCCCTCCATACGCACCACCTCCTTTCCTGCGCTCTGCTCAATAGGCCTCGGCAAAGGCGCCGCCGATGCGCGCGCCCCGGTTGGCCTCGATCTTCGCCATGGCCCGGTACAGCACCTGGCCGTCCAGCTTCACCTCGATGGGCTGGCTCACATACAGCTGGGCCGCGCCCGCACCGCCCAGCACGTCCGCCACCGCCTGGCGGATGGTCTCCATCGGAGCCTCCACGTTGGTGCCCCGCCGCTGGTCGCCCACCACCGCCAGAAACGGCCGGTTGGCAGGCAGCACCGCGCCCTTTGCCAGCCGGGGAATCTGGTATTCCGGCACCCGGGGCAGGTTCACGCCGAACCGCTGGCCGCCGTAGTCCGGCACCCAGTGCGGAATCTCCACACTGATGTGGTTCAGCCGGTCGATCACCGCGTTCATGCCGCCGGTCAGCGCCCGCAGCATGAAGTTCACCAGATCAATAATGCCGTTCACGCCCTGCTTTGCCACACCGACCATGGTGTCCCACACGCTTTCAAAGATGTCGCTCAGGCCGCGCCAGGCCCGGTCCCAGTCGGCGGTGAACACGCCGCTCACGAACTCGCACAGCCCGCGCAGCACCCCGGCAATGCCGTCCGCCACCTGGGCGATGGTTCCCAGACCGTTAAAAAAGCAGTCCACAACATACTGCACCGCCCCGGCCACCAGCGGCGCAAAGGTATCGGTGATATTCTGCAACAGGGGCAAAAGCGCCTCGGTCCACAGAATGGTGATCATTTCCACCACCGCGCCGAACAGAAGGGTCAGGTTTTCCCAAAGCGGGGCCAGATGCTCCTGCCACAGCTGCTCCAGCCGGGCCATCAGCTCATCCAGCACCGGGCGGATCAGCTCGTAATAGAGCGTCTGCACCCAGCCGCGCAGCTGCTCGCACCCCTGGGCCAGCCGGTCCAGAACGGGCTGGCCGTACACCGCCCAGGCCTCGCTCACCGCGGCCAGCATATCCTGCACCACCTGCTGCAAAAAGCCCAGCAGCGGCATCAGGTAGTTCTGGATGGCGTCGCCCACCAGCTGGCAGCCCAGCGAGAAGTTCCGGGCAAACTGCTCCAGAAACACCTCACCCACCGCGCCCACGATGGGGGCAAAGGTCTCGGAAAAGGCGTTCACGATGCTGGGGATGAAGTCCCACAGCAGATATTCCCCCAGCGGGCGCAGGGCGGTGTCCCACAGTTCCAGGGCGCTGTCCCGGATGATGGCCCAGGCGCTTTTCGCCGCCCGGGCCATCTGGTCGAAGGCCTTGCCCCAGGCCGCGATGCCGGGTGCGAACAGCCGCTGCATCTCTTCCAGAAAGGGGCGGATCAGGTTCACAAGGCCGACCCACTTTTTCTGCGCCTCGTCCGGATCTCCGCCCGCCGAACCGCCGCTGCCGCCGGAAGAGGAACCGCCCCCGCTGCCCGCCGCCTGCTGCTGCACCAGATTCAGCTCGTCGATGCCCAGAACCGTGCGGGCCACCGCCTTAGCGGCGGCCCTGGTGCTTTTGGTCAGGGTCTGCTGGCTTTTGGCGGCGTTCTGGCTGCTTTTGGCCAGCGCATCCGCCGAGGCCGCCCCGTCGCCGAACAGCAGCCAGTTCACCCCCTCGCCGATTTTGCGCAGCCCTTCGGCAAAGCCCGCCAGCACCTGCCCCAGCCCACCCAGCTGCCCCTGCATCACCTGCAGCAGCTGCCCGGCGCTGGATGCGGCCTCGTCCTGCGCGGCCTTCACCTGCTGCCAGGCCAGCCGCAGCGCGGCGGACTGGTCCAGCCCCAGCTTGCGGTAATCCGCCGCCAGCTTCATCACGGTGCTGCGGGTGTCCCGCTCGGCCTGCTTGGCGTCGCCCACCAGCAGGTCCAGCCAGGTCGTTTTCGTTTCCATTTGTCTCCCTCCTTTCTCAATCACTCAGCAGCCGGTTCAGCCGCTCCCGCTCGGCCAGCTCCTCGGGGGTGTAGCGGGGCTTCAGCTCCACCCGGGCCCGGTTGCGCCGGTAGAACTCCCGTTCCCACTCCTCCAGCTTTTTGCCCCGGCGCAGCTTGTCCCGAACGGCCACCACCGCGGACAGCTGCCCTTCCCCGATGGCTCCGAACCAGGCAAGGAACGTCCACCAGTGCACGAAGGGCAGCGCCCGGATCTCGCACCCGGCCACTTTATTTACATCCGCCACGATCAGGGGCAGATCCTGCTGCCAGTCGATCATCCGGGGGCCCGCCGGGCCGCTGTCCTCCTGGCCGCCCGCCAGAAAGCGGAGCATGGCCTCCATGGCCGGCTGGCGCGCCGCCAGAGGAATGGCGGCAAACTTCCGGTAAAACAGCCCCATGGCCAGATAGGCCCTTGCCTCGGGTGGCTCGGTGGAATCGTCCAGCAGACGGATGACCTCCAGCACCTCCCGGAAGTCCGCCCGGATGGGCTCGCTGCGCCCGGCCACCTCCAGCGCTTCGGGCAATTCCCAGCCGGTCACCGGGCCGCCTCCCGCCTTGCGGCTTCCCGGGCATCGGCAGCGGCGGCAAGGTGTGCGGCCCGGGCGCTCAGAAAGGCCTCGGCCCCGGCCTGCACCTGGGGCTGCAGCGCCGCGAACAGGTTGGTCACCACCCGCTCGCCGTTGGCGGCCACCGCCATCAGATTCACGCCGCCCAGCAGCCGGTCGAAGTCGTTTTCCTCCCCGAACACCCAGGTCAGCACCTCTTTGGTTTTCCGGTCGGCCTTCGCCAGCAGCTCCAGCGCCTTCTGGCCGGTGGCGGCGGCGGCGCGGCCCTCTTCGGCCATCTCCTGTTCGATGGCGGCGATCCGGTCCGCCGCCTGCAAAAACCGGCTGTACACGTTGGGGTCGCTGGGGTTAAAGCGCAGCAGCCCGCCGCCGTTGATCCGGTACTCCCGCACGCCGGTGTCGATGTTCAATTCCTGCATTTTTGTTCCTCCCTGCTCTGTGCCACGTTGCTGTAAAAAAGCCGCCCGGCCCGTTTTTTTTCGGCCCGGGCGGCCCGGTTTTTGTTTACTCCTCGTCCGGGGTAAAGGCTTTGGTGTCCGGCTTGAAGTGACCCTTCACCGGCACGCCCTTGTAATGGATGTTGAAGGGGATCTGGTAGCCGTTGGCGTCGCCGCCGTAGCTGCTCACCTCGATGGTGGCCTGATCCTTCACGGCGGGGAAGCCGGTTTCCGGATCCTCCTCTTCCCACATGTGCACCTCCACCACGGTGGTGTCGCAGCCGTCCAGAATCTTGCACTCATCCACAATGCCCTGCAGCCGCTCAAACAGCGGGTCGCCCGCCACCGCGTAATAAGTTTCCACGCTGCCGCTCTTTTCGTAGCTGGTCACCATCACGCTGGTCTCGCCCAGAATGTTCCGGGTCTTTTCCACGTTGGCGCTCAGCTCCGGGCTGTATTCCTCCAGATCCTTGCCCAGACGCACATAGCTGGGGCTGCCCTCCAGCGCGCCGGGCTCGGCGGCGTCGATGTAGTGGGCCATCCACTTGCGGTCAATCTTTTTGTTCTTCTCCATCTGTTTCTCCTTTCATCTCGGTGATGTGCTCCACCACCAGCTCCATCCGGTAGCGGGCAAGGCCATCCGGCCCGGCCTGCTGCAGCCCGGCTGCCAGCGCCCGCAGGCTCTGGCGACCGGATTCAAACAACGCGGGCACCCGGCGGCGGGCGTTTTCGGCGTTCACCCAGTCCTGCAGGGCCAGCAGCAGAACCGCGTTCTGCATGCCCGTGGCCACGTCGCCGGGGGGCTTTTCCAGCCGCAGCTCCAGCCAGAACCGGTAGCTGGTGAAAAGCTCGCCGCCCCCCAGAATGTCCTCCCGGAACCGGCTCTCCGCCGCGCCGCCCGGCCGCAGCGATACCGCGCTGCCCGCCAGCTCCAGCCCGTCGATGGCAATGTCCGGAGCCCGGCCCCAGCCGGGCCAGCCCTCCAGCCACTGCCGCAGCTGTTCCAGCATGCTGTTTTCCTCCTTTACCATTTTTTGTACCATTCGGTCTGGGCTTCCACATGGCGCACCTGCCCGCCCAGCCGCTTGGCCGCCACCTCGCGGATCACCGCAAGGCCCGGCACCGCCGCGGGCACAAACACCCGCCACTGCTCCGCCGTTTCAATCACCGGCCCCTCGCCGGGCATCACCCGGTCGCCCGGCTCCAGCGAAAACCAGTGTTCCTCCGGCTGCGCACCCGCGCCGCCGGGCCGCCAGACCGGCCGCCAGCCGCCGCAGGGGGCCAGCAGAAAGCAGTAACGCTGCCCGGTGGCCCCGATGGCATCCGCACCGGCTGCGTCCCGCTCGTCCAGATACACCCCGTTCAGCACGGTGCGGCGGCAGGAAAACTCCGGCTGGAACGCCGCGTGATACACCGTGACGGTATCGGTGCAGAAGCGGTAATCCGGCAGGCCGTTGGTCAGCCGCATGCCGCCACCCCCTGTTCATTTCGCCGGATGTCCAGATACAGCCCGGCGCAGCGGTAGAGCTCCCGGCTTTTGGCCGCGGCGCTCAGGTCCGGCGCGGGCGCGGCGCTGGTCTGGCTCAGGCTGCCCAGCTGCATGCCGCCCACCAGCTGGCCGTTTTCCGCCGCTTCGTAAAAGTGCTCCGTTTCCGCCATGGCGCAAAGGGCCATGGCCTCGCTGTCCTCTTCCGGGGCGGTGACGCAGTAGATGCGCTTATAGCGTTCCAGCTGAGCCGCGGGGGGCCGACTGGCCGCCGCGAACTCCTGCTCGCTCATCTCACCCTTCCACACGTCCCGGTAAAATGCGTACTCCACCATGGGCTCAGGCGGTCTTATGGCTGGCGTACACGCCGGCCAGCTTGTTTTTGTACACGTCCGCCACGCCCACGTTGCGGTAGCCGTACTTGTAGGCGTCCGCCTCCTGATTCTGGTCAGGGGTCACGATCTTGGGCGCCACATGCTTTTCAAACTGGATCAGGGCGGGCTTGTGGATAACCACGAAGTTCAGCTCCTTGCCGTCGCTGCCCTTGGCGTAGCCGCCCGCCTCCTGACCGCCGGTGTGGCCGTCCTTCTGCTCGATGGCGGTGTAAAAGCGGGTCTGGGGCACCAGCGTCTTGCTGGCAAAGCGGGACAGAATCTCCCGGCTCCTGGTGATGTCCAGATCCGCGATCATGCCGTCCAGAGTGGGGGTAATGAAGAGGTGGCGATCCTCCATGGGCACCTCGGCCTCGCCCATGGCGTTGGTGGCCACACGCAGGGCCGCCAGCACGGCAGCGCCGTCCGCCAGATCCTCCGCCTTCTGGGTAACGCCCTCCTTGGAGGCGTAGCTGGCAAAGCGGAAGGCATCCAGCTCGGGGGCCACCTTGGTGCGGATGAACTCGCCCGCCAGACGGCCGAAGGCGATGCCGGCGCTGTCCGCGTCGTCCATGTTGTCCACGGTGAACATGCGGCCCCGGTCGAAGTTGCACTTCACGGTCTCGTTGGTCATGGTCACGTCACCGGCCACATAGCCGCTGTTGCGGTCGTAGTCGCCCAGACCCTGCATCTCGATCATGGGGATGATCAGCTCGTTGGCGTTGGCGCCCTGACGCACCAGCTCCTCGGGGCCGTCCAGCTTGGCGGTGAGGGACACGGTGCGGTACACCTCGTCCAGCAGAGGGATGAATTTGCCTGCGGTGGTAATCTTGTTAGCCATATTGTATTTTCCTCCTGTTGTATACAAATTGTTGAATCAGAATCGAATAAAACGGCGGGGCAACGCCGCGGGAGGCCCCCGGGGCCCCAGTGTCAACCGGTCAGACACGGCCCAGCCCGAAGGCCCGGCGCAGGGCTTCATCCGGCTCGCCGCTCTGCACGGCCGCGCCGGTGCCCGCCGCGTAGGGGGGCGGGGTGGCTCCGCCGAAGAGATAACCGTTCTCCTGCTCCAGCTGCTCCAGCGCGGCGGCAATGGCGGTTTCCCGGTCGCCGCTGGCACGCAGGCCGTCCAGATCCAGCAGGGCCCGGATGGCCTTTTCGCTGCGGCCGCCCGCCTTGCCGATGGCCGCGTTCAGCTGAGCGTCAAAGCGCACCGCCGCCACCTGTTCCTCCGCGGTTTTCTGCGCCTGCTCGGCTTTCTTTTTCCAGTCCGCCGCCTGGGTACGGGCAGCGTCCAGCTCCTCCCGGTTCACAAAGCGCCGGGCCAGCTCTGCGGCCAGCGCCTCCTCCAGCTGGGGGGTATAGGCCTCCCCCAGCAGCTCCTTCAGCCATTCCTGCATATCCTTGTTCTCCTTTCTTTTTTCAGGTTTTGGGCAAAACAAAAGGCCCGCGGTTCTTTTGCGAAACCTGCAAGCCTTTTTTCATGAATTGTTCGCGGCCGTCTCGCCGGGCATCAGCTGCCGACGCACCCGGGCAAGGTCGGCGTCGGTGTCCCAGGGCAGGCCGTATTTCCAGGCAAGGGCAAGCTCCGGCTTCAGCAGCCCGGCTTCCACCAGCTGCATGAGCTCGGCCCATTCCTTATCCCGGTCAAACAGTACGCCGTTGCCCCAGTCGATGCGCACCGCCCGCGCCGGATCCGGCACGAAGGCGCCCGGCACCCGGTAGAGTCTGCCCAGCCTGCCGCAGAGCACCAGCGCCCGGCGCACCGCACTTTCCCACAGCTGCTGCAGCTCCTGAATGGTCAGGCTGTAATCGCCCTGGCTGCTGGTCACCTCGGTGGCGGTGCGCTGTGCGGCTTCCACCTCGCCCAGAATGCCCCGCTTCAGGCCGATCAGGCTTTCCACGTTGCGCAGGTATTCCCGCTTGCGGGCCAGAAAGCTCTCCTGCCGCAATGCGGGGGCGAACACGGTCACACCGGTGTTGGCAATGTCGTCGTCGATGCCCACAAACAGGCCGGGCGGCAGCAGCGGGCGGCCGTTTTTCCGCTTGTCCAGCAGATCCGCCGAGGCGAACACCCGGCTTTCGCCGTGGTCGAACTCCCGGTCCAGCTGGCGCTCGTTGCGGTTGATGTTGTGGATCAGCCCGGCCGCCGCCGCGTACACGCTCACCGGGTCGGCGCTGCCGTCCACGCAGTTTTCCAGCGGCAGGCGCAGGCTCACAAGGCCAAGGCCCCCCACGTCGCCCACCACCGCCTTCGGCTCCAGCGCCGCATACCGGGGCAGGGCGGAAAGCCCCACCGGATTGCCCAGGCTCTGGCCGTCCCAGCTGCAGAACAGCCGGTTTTCGATCACCAGCCGGCCCGCTTCATCCAGACTGCGCCGCTCCAGCAGGGTGTAGAATTTGCCGTTTTCCATGGTCAGCTCGGCGCTGCCCAGTGCGGTGACCTCCCCGTCCGGGGCCCGGCCCAGCACCGTGACCATGTCCCGCCGCATCACCGTGAAGGCAAAGCCCCCGGGGCCCGGCACCGGCTTGAGCCAAGCCTCGCCCCCGATCAGCGCCAGCTGCATGGCCTTTTTGCGCACCGTTTCCAGCCCGGCCAGCACCCCGCCCACAAAGGCGTCGCCCCCTTCGGCGGCGGCCCGGTACTCGGCAAAGCAGCTGCGGCTCAGCTTGCTCACCACCGTGTAGGGCAGCCGCTGGCAGGGATCCTCGGTGTCGGTCACCTCCCGGTCAAAGTAAAGGCGGAACCAGTCCTCAATGGCGGCGTTCATGGCGGCAGTGGTGCAGTCCCGCGCGCCGGGGTAGGCCTGGGCAAAGCTGTGGATCTGCCGCCCGAAGGCGGCCCCGAACAGGCTCATTCCTCCACCTCCCAGCCCCGGGCCCCGGCCAGCCGGTTGCGGGCCCGCACTCCGGCCTGCATGCCCTGAATGTAGGCTTCCAGCCGCTCGATCTCCCTTGTCAGCTGATCCTCCCTGGCCCGCAGGGCCGCGTTCTCCCGCATCAGCTGATCCCGGGCCCATTCCGGCAGAAACCGCCGCCGGAACCATTCCTTGAATTTGTGCATCGTGCTTCTCCTTTCTTTCTGTGTGTTTCAGCTGCCCGCCCGCCGCCAGATGCGGCTGGTGGCGTAGCGCACCGCGTCGATGTGGTGGTTGTCCCGATCCGGGTAGCCCTCCAGCACCTGACCGCTGGCGTGATCCCGGTCGTATTCGTACTCGCTGAACTCCTTTGCGGTGTCCGGGCAGCGGGCGGGGTCGATGCGGATTTCCGCAAGGCTTTGCAGCCACTTCATGCCCGCCTTCACGCTGCCGGGGCCTTTTTCCGCTCCCCGGCAGGGCAGGCCCAGCGCCCGGTAATCCCGGCAGCTTTTTTCCTCGGCGCTGTCCGCGATGAGGGTTTCGCCGTCGCCTGAACAGACCCCCTTTTCCAGCAGGATGCGGGCGGTGTCCGCGTTGGAGGTGCGGCGGCGGGTGGCCTCATCCCAGATGTACAGCACCCGCCGGGCGGCATCGTAGCCGCAGCTGTTGAAGGCCCAGGGGTCCGGGAAACAGCCCCAGTCCACCCCGTGGTAGCGCCGCTCCAGCCGGGCAATCTGGGCGTCCGGAATGGGCTCCAGCTTCAGGTTGTCGAACACGAGGGTTCCGCTGCCCACCACCTGACCCAGATATTCGTGGCGATAGGCCCGCTCGTTGGTGAGCCGCAGGTGCTCGGCCTCCTGCAAAAAGCGTTCGCCCAGCCAGTGGGGCGGCAGCTGCCGGTAGTCGGAATGCACCACCAGCATGCCGGGCTTTGGCCTGCGGGCGTACCGGTTGGCCCAGTTGCCGGGCAGAGCGGGCGGGTTGAAGCTTTTGATCACAAGGCTCGGCCCCTCGCCTCGAAGCAGGCTCTGTTCGGCGCTACGCACCTGCTCCGGGCCGGAAAACTGATCCAGCTCCTCAAACCACACCGCCCCAATGTGGCCAAAGGGCGGCTTGATGCTTTTCAGCTTGGCCGCGTCGTCCAGCCCGAAGCACCAGATGCACTGGCCGGTGGTTTTGTGCACCAGCTCAAGCCGGCTCACGCTGGCTTCAAATTCCTGCTCCAGCCCCAGCTGTTCCATGGCCCAGAGCAGCTGGCTCCACACGCTGGCGCGCAGGGTTCGGCCCACCCGGCGCAGGGCCACGGCATGGCAGTCCGGGTGGCGCATCAGCTGCACCAGCAGCTCGATGGCCGCGCAGCTGCTTTTTGCGCTGCCCCGCCCGCCGGTGAGCACCAGCTCCCCCACCTGCCCTTCCCGGATTGCTCTGTGGGCCTCGTGAAAGGCCGGGGCGATCAGCCCGCCCAGCGCCCGCCGTTCGTCAAATGTCATCCACCAGCACCACCCGATGCACCGGCTCCGCCGCCGAGAGATCCGGCAGCTTTACCAGCATCTCCATGGCCTTCATCCGCATGGCAAGGCCGGGCAGCTGCATCATCTCCTCGCCGTTCTTGCCGTATTCCGGATACTCCTTTTCCCCCATGGCGATGTCCATCAGCTCCTGCCGCAAACGCTGGATGGGATCCTGTTCCTGTTGCGCGGCCATTGGCATTCACACTCCTTTCCGTTTGAAAATGGGTGGGAAAAAGGCGGGGAGCCCGGTTTCTGTTCCGGGCCCCTCCGCCTGTTTTCCTCATGATACAGGATAGCACGGGTTGAACCGGGCTTTCTAAGGGTCAATTTTCAATTTTTTCCGGGCTTTTCAAGGGTCAATTTCGGTTTTTTTCCGGGCTTTTCGCGGTTTCAGGCCGCCGAGGCGGTGTTCTGAAGGCTGATGCACTTCAGCGCCTGCTCGTGCTGGCGGCGAAGCCAGCGTTCGTCCATATCCAGCATCCGGCTGATGTCCGGCCAGGTCTTGTTCAGCAGATAGCGGGCCCGCATCAGCTGGCGGAGCTTTTCATCCTCCAGCAGCTCAATGGCCACCATCACCTGCGCCTGCGCCGCATTGGCCGCCTGCAGTTTTTCCGCCAGCCGGCCCCGCAGCGTTTCCAGCTGCTCCACGCTCTGCTCCAGCTTATGCAGATTCGGCCCGCTCACCACCTGCACCCCCTGCCCAAGATAAGGCGTAACCCGGGTGATCACCTCTTCCAGCTCCCGCAGCTGCTCGCTCACCAGCCGCGCCTCGTGCAGCTGAATCTGGTAACTGCGCAAAAATTCCATTGTTTCCGCTCTGCTTCTCATTCCGCTGTTTCCTCCCGCTGTAAATAGACTTCATGCACACCGGCAACAGGCAGTTGCCCTCGCCGTCCCGTTTCCACTGGCAGCGCTCACAGCCCCGCCAGCTCCATCTGCTCTTCATCCGTATCCTCCTTCCAGATCCAGTTGCCGGAAAAATACCATTCCTCCAGCATCGATTTGAACTCCGTCGCCTCTGCCGCCCGCGGGTCCCATTGCAGGATGCCGCAGCCCCGGCAGGCCACGGCGAAGCCCTCGGCCCTGTTCACGAACCGGCCCCGGTTTGGCCCGAGGCCCTGCCAGCCTTCCACCGCATCGCCCTCCTTTGCGGCCCGAGTTATCGGGCACTTTTTGTGGTATACTTATTTTTTATCCAACAAAGACACGTTTTGTGTATATATTAAATAAAAAAATATACCAAGCTGGAATAACCGGAAAATTTTTCCGGTTTTTTTGGTGGTTTCATTGTACATCGGTTCACGAACTGTGTCAACACCTTTTGTGGATATTTTCCTTTACAAAATTCACATTTCGTGTTATCATGGGTTCAGAAACCAGAAAGGAGCTGATCCCATGGGTCAATTTGCATCCATTTTGAAGCAGCTTCGGCTGCAAAAGGGGCTCACCCAGCCCCAGCTGGCCGAGCGGCTGGGCATCAGCCGCAGCGCCATCAGCATGTATGAGCGGGGCGAGCGCGAGCCGGACACTGCCACCATGGAGGCCATCGCGGCCCTGTTCGGGGTGGACATGAACTACCTGTACGGCATGCCCACCGTCACCTTTGACGACTTCACCTATGCCTTGCACAACGAGAGCAAGGATCTGACCGAGGAAAACAAACAGAAATTACTGGAAATGGCGCGTCTGTTCAAGCTGGGCCAGCAGCATGGCAGCGGGAACTGACCGCCGGGAGGGCCGCATGGCATCATTGGCAACCATTTATCAGGACGTGCGCCGGCTGGGCGTGACCCTGATTCCCTATTCCATCGGCTTTGCAGACGCCGCCACGCTGGAAATGGACGGCCGCTACGGCATTTTTCTGGACTTTGACCAGTTCGAGACCGTGGCGGACTTCACCGCCGCGCTGGCCCATGAGGTGGGCCACTGCGCCACCGGGGCCACCCACGCGGTGCACAGCCCCTTTGAGCTGGTAGCTCAGCACGAGGACCGGGCCAACCGCTGGCACTACGAGCACTACCTGCCCTTTTCGGAGTTGCAGGAGCTGGTGGCAGACGGCTACACCGAGCCCTGGCAGCTGGCGGAAGCCACCGGCTGGCCGGAAAAAACCGTGCGGGACGCGCTGGAATACTACACCCAGCGCCGTGGCCTGCGGCTGCAATGCCCATGAAATCTCTTACATAACAAAAACTCCCCCGCCTGCGGCAGATGCCGCAAGCGGGGGAGTTTTTCTGTTTTTCATAAAAATCAGGACGTTTGCCGCCCGGCGCGCACGGCGCGGATCTCGTCCAGCAGGATCTGCCGAGCTTTTGCCGCGGCCGCCTTTTCCAGCGCGGGCACCCCTTCCAGGGGGTAGTCAAGGCCCAGGGCCTTGTACTTGTTCACGCCCATGGTGTGGTAGGGCAGCACCTCCAGCCCCTTCAGGTTCCGGTAGCCGCCCAGCATCCGGCCCAGCCGGTGCAGGTGCTCTTCGCCGTCGGTGCGGCCGGGCACCACCACATGGCGCGCCACCATGGGCACGCCCGCTTTTTCCAGCGCGGCAGCAAAGGCCAGAACCGGGGCCTGCGGCTGGCCGGTCAGGGCTTTGTGGCCTGCCTCGTCGCTGTGCTTGAAGTCCAGCAGCACCAGATCGGTAACCGCGAAAAGGGCCGCGAACTGGTCTTTCTTTTTGTCATTGTAAAAGATGCCGCTTGTGTCCAGGCAGGTGTGGATGCCCCGCTGCTTTGCCTTTTGGAACAGCTCGGTGAGAAAGGGCAGCTGGGCCAGCGGTTCGCCGCCGGTGGCGGTGATGCCGCCGCCCTTATAAAAGCTCTTGTTCTTCTCGTACTGGTCCAGCAATTCGTCGGCGGTCATCTGCTGGCCGCCGGTGAAGGCCCAGGTATCCGGGTTGTGGCAGAAGGCGCACCGCATGGGGCAGCCCTGAAAGAACACCACGAACCGGATGCCCGGCCCGTCCACGGTGCCGAAGCTCTCCACCGAATGGATGCGCCCGGTGAGCGGCGCGGTTTGTTCCGTTTCCATCTTACATGCCTTCGTGGAAGGTACGGCTGATGACCTCGTCCTGCTGCTCCTTGGTAAGCTTGTTGAAGTTCACCGCGTAGCCGGACACGCGCACGGTCAGCTGGGGGTACTTTTCGGGATGAGCCTGCGCATCCAGCAGGGTCTCCTTGGTGAACACGTTCACATTCAGGTGATGGCCGCCCTTCTCGGCGTAGCCGTCCAGCAGGCCAACCAGGTTGTCGATCTGAGAATCACTGATCTTCATAGTGAATACACTCCTTTTTGCTTGGGGCAACAGTATTGCCCTGAGGGTTTTGGAAAAACCGGGGCGGGGCGCAGGCTGCACCCCGCCGCCGGGGATTGTGCTTGTCTTTTACAGGCGGCACCGCATGAGCCGCCAGGCGTGAATTGTGCGGTGGTGCCTTTGATTACAGCTCCACGTTGGGCTCGCAGCAGGCGCAGTCGTGGGGCATGTCCAGCTCGATCTCGCCGAAGAACACCTGATCCTCCTTGCCCAGCGCGCCGGGGATGATGGAGAAGGTGTTGGAGATGCCGTCCTGGGCATCCTTGAAGGGCAGCTTGGCCACCGAGCTCAGGGACGCCACGGCGCCGTGGCTGTCGCGATGGTGCATGGGGTTGGCGCCGGGGGCGAAGGGCTCGCCGCCCTTACGGCCGTCCGGGGTGGAACCGGTGTTCTTGCCGTACACCACGTTGGAGGTGATGGTCAGGATGGAGGTGGTGGGCTTGCCGCCGCGGTAGGTGTGGTTGGACTTGATGTGCTGCATGAAGCGGTGCACGATGTCGTGGGCGATCTGGTCCACGCGGTCGTCGTCGTTGCCGTACTTGGGGAAGTCGCCCTCCACCGCGTAGTCCACCACGATGCCGTTCTCATCCCGGATGGTCTTGACCTTTGCGTACTTGATGGCGCTCAGGGAGTCGGCCACCACGGACAGGCCGGCGATGCCGGTGGCGAACCAGCGGGTGACCTCCTTGTCGTGCAGGGCCATCTGGATGCGCTCGTAGCAGTACTTGTCGTGCATGTAGTGGATGATGTTCAGGGCGTTCACATACACCCGGGCCAGCCACTGCATCATGTCGTCAAACCGCTGCATCACGTCCTCGTAGTTCAGGTACTCGTCCTCGATGGGGCGGAAGCGGGGGCCAACCTGCTTTTTGCTGATCTCGTCCACGCCGCCGTTGATGGCGTACAGCAGGCACTTGGCCAGGTTGGCGCGGGCGCCGAAGAACTGCATCTCCTTGCCCACACGCATGCTGGACACGCAGCAGGCAATGGCGTAGTCGTCGCCGTGGGTGACGCGCATCAGGTCGTCGTTCTCATACTGGATGGAGCTGGTGGCGATGCTCATCCTGGCGCAGTAACGCTTGAAGTTGATGGGCAGCCGGGTGGACCAGAGCACGGTCATGTTGGGTTCGGGAGCGGTGCCCAGGTTCTCCAGCGTGTGCAGGTAGCGGAAGCTCATTTTGGTGACCAGAGGCCGGCCGTCGATGCCCACGCCGCCGATGGACTCGGTAACCCAGGTGGGGTCGCCGCTGAACAGGGCGTTGTACTCGGGGGTACGGGCGAACTTGACCAGACGCAGCTTCATGATGAAGTGGTCCACCATCTCCTGAATCTGGCTCTCGGTGAAGGTGCCGTTTGCCAGGTCGCGCTGGGCGTAGATGTCCAGGAAGGTGCTGGTGCGGCCCAGGCTCATGGCGGCGCCGTTCTGCTCCTTCACCGCGGCCAGATAGCCGAAGTACAGCCACTGGATGGCCTCCTGGGTGTTCTTGGCGGGCTGGGAGATGTCGAAGCCGTAGATCTTACCCAGCTCCTTCAGCTCCTTCAGGGCCTTAATCTGCTCGCTCAGCTCCTCGCGCTCGCGGATTACGTCGGAATACATGATCACGCGGGTGGAGTCCTTCTGGCTCTGCTTGTCCTCGATCAGCCGGTCCACGCCGTACAGGGCCACGCGGCGGTAGTCGCCGATGATGCGGCCGCGGCCGTAGGCATCGGGCAGGCCGGTGATGATGTGGCTGGAGCGGCAGGCGCGCATCTCCGGGGTGTAGGCGTCGAACACGCCCTCGTTGTGGGTCTTGCGGTATTTGGTGTAGATTTCCACCACTTCCGGATCCACATGGTAGCCGTTGTCCTCGCAGGCCTTCATGGCCATGCGGATGCCGCCGTTGGGCTGCAGGGAGCGCTTGAAGGGCTTATCGGTCTGGAAGCCCACAATCTTCTCCTTGCTCTTGTCCAGATAACCGGGGCCGTGGGAGGTGATGGTGGAGATGACGCGGGTGTCCATATCCAGCACGCCGCCTGCCTCCCGCTCCTTGGCGGTCAGCTCCATGACCTGATCCCACAGCTCAGTGGTCTCCTTCGTGGGGCCCTGCAAGAAGCTCTCGTCGCCCTCGTAGGGGGTGTAGTTCTTCTGGATGAAGTCCCGCACGTTGATCTCATTCTGCCAGACTCCGGGGGTAAAATCCTTCCATTCCTGTCTCATTGGCCTGTGCCCTCCTGTATTTGGATGGTAAATAAATATCGGTTCGCCCATGGCTGGGCGTTATCGCGGCGGGGTGGGGGCTCTCTCCTTCCTCCGCCGGGCCGCGGTAAAACAATTTTTGGGTTCCTCACTCCTTGCGGGGGAATACCACGGTGAGCAGCATCTTGAAGCTGCGGGGCGCATACACCGCGTGGGGCTTGCCCGCGGGCATCACCAGCACCTGACCGGCCGCGACGGTATGCTCAACACCGTCCACCGTGAACAGGCCCTCGACCTCCAGCACCTGCACCATGGCGTCGCCCTCGGAGGAATGGGTGCTGATCTCCTCGCCCTCATGGAAGGCGAACAGGGTCAGGCTCACCGCCGGGTTCTGGGCCAGGGTGCGGCTGACGATCTGCCCCGGCTGCACGCTCACCAGCGCCGCCAGATCCTGCGGCTGCTCGTGGGGGATGTTCTTGATATAGGGATACATGGGCCGTCCTCCTTTTTTCGCGCCCTGCTCCGGGGCCGCCTTGGGCGGCTGGGCGGGGGCGTCGGTTTTCTCGGGTACGGCCTGAGTATACCGGATTTGCTCCGGCTGCGTATGTTTGATTTCCAACAAATCAATGTTTTCCACACACGCATCCGGGCGGGTCTCGGTTTTTGGCATGGTAATTTCCGGGGTCGGTTCCGGCTGCGGGGCAGCGGGAGCAGGCTGCTGCGGGGCCTCGGGCTGCGGCAAAACGGGCGGTTCCTCCGGGACATGGGCGGCATGCTCCGGAGCCGGCTGGCCTTCCTCCGGGGCAAAATACTGGCGCAGCGCGCCCCGATCCTCGTACTGCACAAAGGTGTAAAGGCCGAAGGCAAAGGCTTTTTCCACCTCGTTCAGCCCCTGGGGCAGCTTCAGCTCCTCCCACAGGCAGCGGGCGATCCGGTCCTTCTGGGCGGTGGTGAGCAGCTGTTCGGCCTGCTCAAAGGTCATGTTGTCCATGGTTGTTCCTCCTTGCTCGGCGTTCCCTGTTTATTGTACCCCATAAGGCGGGCCCGCCGCTTGCTGGTTGTTATCCGTTTTGAAAAAAATATTGCCGCATTCGCAAAAAAACAGCAATGGCTTTTTCTCCGCCGCCGCAGCATGCGGAGAAAAAGCCATGGATGAATGGGATCATTGATCCGCGCCGGGGCGCTGCCCTGCCAGATGGATGCCGCCCCGCTTCAGCTCGGCCACAAAGACGGGCACGAGTTTTGGATCAAACTGGCGGCCGGCCTCCTCCTGCAAAATGCAGATGCCGCGCTCCAGGCTCACCGCCTCCTTGTAGCAGCGGCGGCTGGTCATGGCGTCGAAGGAATCGGCGATGCACAGAATCCGGGCCAGCAGGGGGATATCCTCCCCGCCGATGCGCCGGGGATAGCCCCGGCCGTCGTACCGCTCGTGGTGGCCGATCACCGCCGGGATGATGTAATCCAGCGCGGGCAGATAGCGGATGATGCCCACCGCCGCCTCCACATGGCCCTGCATCTGCTCATACTCCTCTTCGGTAAGCCTGCCGTTCTTGTTCAGCACCGTTTCCGGAATGCCGATCTTGCCGATGTCGTGCAGAAGGGCCGCCTGCCGCACGATCTCGATCATGTCCGCGTTCAGGCCCGCGGCCTTTGCCAGCGAGGTGGCGTAGTAGGCCACATTGTGGGAGTGGTTGAAGGTGTAGTGATCCTTGGCGTCGATGGCGGCCATCAAAGCCAGCACCGTCTGCTCGTAGCCCTGATAGATGTGGGCATGATCCACCTTTTCGGCCCCGCCGTCCGTCTTGCGCAGCACCGACTGGAAAATCTCGATGCCGTTTTTGCCGCTGTGCTTCACATGGTACACCGCCATGTCGGCGTTGTCCATCAGCTCCCGGCTGGTGGCCGCGTCGAAGGGGGCGGCGCTGATGCCGATGCTTAAAGTCAGCACCTTCAGCTTGTGATCCACGGTGCAGCGGTTCATGTTGAACACCTGATCCCGGATGGATTCCGCCAGCGTGCGGGTGGCCAGCACATCGTACCGGGGCAGCAGCACCGCGAATTCCTTGCCGCTGTAACGGGCCACAAAGCCGTTATCGCCCACGCTGCTGCGGATGATGTCCGCAATGCGGCGCAGGGCAAGGTCGCCTTCCTTCTGGCCGTAAAGCTGGTTGTACAGCTTGAAGTCGTCCACATTCACGATCATCAGCGCCAGAGTGCTTTCCTGTGTGGTGACAAACTGCTCCTCCAGCACCTGCAAAAAGTGTTTGCGGTTCAAAAGGCCGGTCAGATCGTCCACCCGGGCTTCGTGGTAGGCCTGCTCGTAAAGGGCTGCGTTCTTCAGCGCCATGGAGGCCACCGATGCCACCGACAGAATCCACTGCATGTCCTGCCCGCTGACCCGGTGCTTGCCCTGGCCCTCGGCCACAAGAATCAGGCCGGGCATGTCGCCCTCCTCGCCGGTGAGCGCCACACCGCCCGCCACCCGCAGGTAGCGCAGCTGGTTTTTCTCGCTGTCCCACATGGCCTTATAGTCCACCGTACTTTCAAACTGCTTCCAGCCGATGCACTGGCTGCGCTGCAGCACCCGCACCAGCGGGCTGTCGGCCCGGATGGAGAAGGAAAGATCGTTCAGAGGCTGATCGCTGTAGCGGGCATCGTAATCGCCGGTGGCGCTGTTGCGGGTGCACACATACACACCGCCCACGCTGGCCCCTTCCCGGATTACCTCCACGGTCTTTTCCAGAATGTCCTGCACGTTCAACAGGCGGGCCACCGCGGTGCTGTATTCCTTCAGCGCCTCGCTCTGGCGGTTCTCCTCCCGCACGAACACATTGTTCACCAGCCTGCGCCACAGCCAGGAGAACACGCCCGCGGTGATCACGAAGAACACCGCGAACAGGATCACCTCGTAATCCTCGGCGGCGGGCACCAGCCCTTCCAGATGCTTCATCAGGTAGGGGCGCAGGTTGTAGAACAGGATAAAGGTGAGCGTGAGGCCCACCATGTAGCACACGCTTTCCGACGCCAGCAGCCGCAGCTTGAACAGCCGCTTTTTCACCAGCGCGTAAAACAGAAGCAGCGCGTTGCCCACACCGGCCAGAATGTCGATGGGGAAGCCCGCGAACACCGGCAGCATCAGGGCTGCGTGGCCGGCAAACATGAGCACGATGCCCTGGGTCACCGGCTTGAACTGGCCCCGGTAGGCAGGCCGTTCCCGGTAGGCGCTCCACAGATGATACAGGCTGTGGGCCATGACCCAGCCCACCGCCACAAACAGAAACGACACCCGCCAGGTGATGGTGTACTCAAACACCACCTCGTCGCCCCGCTGCAAAAGCGTGGGCGCGGCCAGGAAAAAGCCGGTTTTCACGTTCACGGCGATGATGGCAGCCATCACCAGCAGATAGATCTTCTCCCACACACCGGCGGGCGTTTCCACAAAGTCGCTCAAGAAGCGGTAGTAGGCGCAGGCCATGAGCAGAAGCCCGGCAATGGACACATGGTACCACAGCTGATAGGAGGGCAGCACCTGCCAGCGCATGAGCATGGAACCGCCGGCCCAGCACACCATGGTCACCACCAGCCACAGAAAGGACCACAGCTCCCGTGTTTTGCGGCTGGCCAGCACCACCAGAAAGATGCCCGCGTAGATAAACAGCGCGATGGCAGAGATATAACCGTACATGTCCATTGGAATCACCTCCTGCCCGGCCGCCAGGTGCCCTCACGCTGGTTTTGCAGCAGGGCCTCCATGGCGTAATTATCCGGATTCATGTGGCGGGGCGGCCGCCCGTGAACCGCGCAGTACCCGGCAAAGGTGCCGCTGCGAAGAATGGTCACCTTCAGCGGATCCATCCCCAGAATCTTCTTCAGATCCCGGTAGTCCTGATCGGTGTACTTGAAGTAGGTGGTCAGCAGATCCCGCAGCACCTGAGTGTTCACCGCCCGGTTCAGGAACTCGGCCTTTTCCACCTCCACATACAGATGGAAGTAGGGCCGGTTCTCGGCGGTGTATTCCTTCAGGGCCACCCAGCCCACCACCGGCAGGCCGGAGAGATCCAGCACGCTCTGGATGCCCTGCTCGGAAATGCGGGTGAAGCCCGCGATGTCGATGATGGCGGGCACCCGGTCCACATATTCAAACCGGGGAATGCTTGTGCCGTCCTCCCGGCTGGAAAGGCCCACGCAGCGGTAGGTGTCGCCCACCCGGTAGCGGGCAAAGGCGCCGCCCTTGAGCACGGTGAGCACGATCTCGTACACTTCGCCGGGCACCACCTCGTCCATCAGGTAGGTGCGGGGCTTGTAATCCGGCTCATCCATCAGGCGGATGGTATCCGCAATGGGCAAAAATTCATAGAAGCAGGTATCCGGGAAGAAATACATGCCGTTGCGGGTCCAGGTCTCGGTGCCGATGATGGAGGGCTCGGTGCCGGCGAACAGCTCCATGGGCCGCACGCCCCACAGCTCCTCCAGATCGTCCTTATAGCAGCGGTTGTCGGTGCCCGCCACCATGAAGCCCTTCAGGCGGAACAGATCCTTCGGCTTCAGGGGCCGGTTTTCCTTTTTGCAGCGGCTCTTTGCCCGGGCGATGCGCAAAAGCATATCCGGCCGGAACTTGAGCAGGTCGGCGGGCTTCATTTTCGCCTTCCCGCCCATCTGGGAAAGGCTCTGGCTCACCGCGTAGGCCACGCTGCCCAGGCCGAAGAAGTATTCCACATCCTGCTGCATGGCCATCTTGAAGCCCAGCTTGTTGCGCTCGCTGAAGCTCATGTTCACCGCGTCCTTCACGGCGGGCAGGAATTTGATGTCGATGGCCTCGTTCAGCGCCAGCGGGAAAAGACCGGTGGCGTAGGGCAGCGGGGCCAGACCGTAGAGCACCTTGTCGGTCTTGTCCACGTTGAAGCTGCCCTTTTTGCGGCTGGTGCTCAGAATCAGGCAGGCCACCACATTGTCCCGGAAGGTGTCCAGCATGCTGCGGGTGTAGGGGGCCAGCTTGATGGGATGCCGCCCGCCCTCCCAGGTGGTCTGGATCCAGATGACCGGATTGTCCGGCAGCATACTGGCGTTCTTGCGCAGCAGAATGTCGGCATAGTCCTCGTAGCTGGTCAGCGGCACCATGCGCCGGAACTCCTCGATGGTGGCGGGCTTTTTGCCCTTCAGAATGGACTGGCCCAGCATGCAGCCGCTCCACAGCTGAATCTGTTCGGTCATCAGCCGCCGCTGAATGGCCATGTATTCCTCCATGCTCAGGTCCAGAAAGCCGCAGTACTGGCTCCAGATTTCGGCATATTCCTGCCGGTCCAGCTTCTCCTGCAGATTCATCAGCCCTCGCCCCCCTTCCAGGTGTGCACGCAGCGCGCGGCGCTGCCCGGCGTGGGCAGCAGAAAGGGCGTGGTGCGGCGATATTCCTCATAGTTCACAAAGGTTTTGGGAAAGGTCCAGGCATCCTGAAACAGAATGTAGGCGATGTTCAGCCCGATCACCAGCAGGCAGAACGCCACCGCCCGGTGCGTTCCCAGCAGGATTCCCAGGCACAGATATGCCCCGGCGAACCAGAGTACGCCGGGGTGACGGCACAGCGCGTACATTCCGCCGGTATAGGCCATGCGGGGCGCGTTCTCTTCCAGATAGGTTGCGCTGAAGGGCAGCGCAAAAAACAGGGTGTACACCATCAGAGCCGCAAAGGCCAGCGCACCCCCTGCCAGTAAAAGACTTGCGGCATTCAGCGTCATCAGCGCCCGATGGCTCCATACCAGCCAGACGGTGGCCGCTGCCAGCAGCGCACAGCCCGCCGCAAACAGCCGGTGGAACCAGGGCCGGACCGGACGTACGCTGTCGATGTCGTAGGCAAAAAAGGCGGCAAAGGCCGCCGTTCCCAGCACGAACTCCATCCTCTCTCCCATTCCTTCCTCATGCTGCGGCGAGGGACCCCCAGTTTTTCTTTTTCCCATATTTCGCCGCAAATTCGCGTTATTTTAATGATAACAAAATCTTTGGCCGTTTACAATTTTCTTTTGCTGTTTTTACGCAATAATTTAAAACTTTTTGTGTATTTTTGTCAATGCAGCACCGCACCATTCACGCCCCGAAGCTCCGGGGGTGCAGCATGCCGGAATTTTCCGTGCTCTTTTTCCAAAATTTCCCGGCGTGCGCCGCCACCGGGAATTCCGCGGTATTGCATCAAAAAAGCCGCCGGCTGCAAACCGGCGGCAATGATTGGAATTTTCGGCAGTCAGCAGGTCAGCTGCCCGCTGCGGTTACATCTGGGCCAGAGTTTCCAGCATGGCGGGGATCATCTGCTTCTTACGGCTGACCACGCCGGGCAGCACCACGCTGCCGTCCGCTTCGCGCTCGCAGCGGAAGGCGGTGCCGATCAGCTGATCGGCGCCCTCGCCGCAGAACAGCACCTTGCTGGACTGATCCTTCACGCTGGTGAGCATGAAGAAGATCATCTGCACACCCTCGCGCTTGAGGGCCTCGGGCAGGTAGGGGCGCAGCAGCTCGGCCGCACGCTGGCGGTTCTTTTCGCTCATGTAGCTGCCCTGACCCACGCCGAAGCGGATGTCGCCATGGGTGAAGATCTTGAAGTCCTGGAAGAACACATCCTCGGCGGCGCGGCCCTCCAGATTCTCGCCGGCCTCGAAGATCTCGTTGGCCAGCTCTTCGGGCTCGACCCCGGCGATCTTGGCCAGCGCACGGGCGGCAGCCTCATCCACGGGGGTGCAGGTGGGAGAACGGAAGCACAGCGTGTCGGACAGGATGGCGCTGAGCATCAGGCCGGCAATGTGGGGCTCGATCTCCACGCCCTGCTCCTGATACATCTGGTAGACAATGGTGCAGGTGCAGCCCACCGGCTGGTTGCGGAAGAATACGGGCTGGCTGGTTTCCAGGCTGCCCAGGCGGTGGTGGTCCACCACCTCCAGAATGTCGGCCTCTTCCCAGCCGTCCACGCACTGGGTCTTTTCGTTGTGATCCACCAGAATCAGCTGCTTGCGCTGCAGATTCAACAGGTTCCGGCGGCTGATCAGGCCCAGGTACTTGCCCGCGGGGGTATGCACCGGGAAGTAGGTGTCGCGCACCTTACTCATCACCTTCTTGACCTCGTCCACGGGGGTGCTGGGCAGGAAGGTGCGCAGCTTGTCGCGGGGGGTCATGTGGGTGCTCACGGGCACGCTCTGCTTGATCAGGCAGGAAACGGCGTAGGTGTCGTAGGGGCTGCTGATGAGCAGGCAGCCGCGCTCGTTGGCCAGCTTGATGATGGTCTTGGCCACGGCGGACTCCATGCACACCACCACACAGGCGGCGCCCATCTCGATGGCGCACAGCTGGGTCTCGTAGCGGTTGGCCACCAGCACGATGTCGCCGGCTTCCATGGTGTTCTCCAGCACGTCCGGGCTGGAGGCGCCGATTACGATCTTGCCGCTCTCGAAGTAGCCGGAGTCATCGCCGGCCAGCACGGTGCCGCCCAGAACCTCCACCACGTTCTTGATGGGGGTGCGGGCGTTGCTCAGAGCGTGGGTATCCAGGCTGTCCATGTTGGCAACAGCAAGATCGCCCAGGGTGATCAGGCCCTGCAGCATGCCCTTTTCGTCCACCACGGGCTGGCTGTTGGCCTGGGTGTCGCGCATGGTTTCCCATGCGCGGCGCATGGTGGTGTTGCCCAGAATGCCGGGCACGGGGCGGATGTCGATGTCCTGCACCTGCGCGCTCACGTTCAGGCAGCGGCGGGGGGTCTTTGCGCCAAAGCGCTTGAGCACGAAGGCGGTCTCCTGGTTGATTTCGCCTGCGCGGCAGGCTTCGTGCCAGGGGCCCACGGTCTTGTTCTTCAGGTTGGAATAGGCAATGGCCGAGCAGATGGAATCCGTATCCGGGTTGCGGTGGCCGATCACCATAATTTTACGCTTGGTGTTGGTCTGATCCATTGTTAATAATACCTCTCGCTTTCCCCTGCAGAGCGCCCGCGCCCACCACACGGCCGCACCGGCGTGCGGCGCCCTGCGATTGTTTATCTATAATAATAAGGTTGAAAGAATCCTGGTGTTCATTATACACTACTCTTTGCAGTAAAGTACACTAAATTGCGCAAAATGGCCTTATTTTTCACGAACTGCTGTTATTTTGGCACAAATGGCGCAAATCTACTGGTTATTTTGCAGGCGCAGGGCCGCGTTTTGCCGCAAAGCAGCTGATTCGGCGGCGGAATAATCCCCGGAATATGCCCGAAAAAACAGAAAGAAACGGCCTCGCGGGCGGCGGATTTTCCACAGAAAAACGGCCGGTGTGTGGAAAAGAGGTCGACTTCCGCACCCCGTTTTTTCAAAATCCGTGCCGCTTTGCGGCACACCTTCCCTCTTCACTGTTCACTCTTCACTCTTCACTTTCAAAACCCCCGCCGGTTCCCGGCGCTTCGGGTTCAAATCCCCCGCTTGATCGATTCTTTTGCAAAAAACAACAGCCGCTCGAAAAATCCGAGCGGCTGTTCTGGCGGAGAAGGAGGGATTTGAACCTGCTTCGCAGGCCCCCTTGCGGTGCCCGGAACCCGACCTGCGGCGGCTTTGCCGCCTTGCCGCGTTCCGACCGCTGCGGTGCGGGCTTCTCCCTGTTTCCGCCACTGGCGGCGGTCGAACCCCGCACCCCCGCCGGTTCCCGGCGCTTCGGGTTCAAATCCCAACGCTTGATTGATTCTTTTGCAAAAAACAACAGCCGCTCGAAAAAATCCGAGCGGCTGTTCTGGCGGAGAAGGAGGGATTTGAACCCTCGCGCCGGTTTCCCGACCTACGCCCTTAGCAGGGGCGCCTCTTCGACCTCTTGAGTACTTCTCCAGAGCAAAGTCCATAACAAAATATGAAATTATAAAATGGCGGAGAGGGTGGGATTCGAACCCACGGCCCTTGCGGGTCACCGGTTTTCAAGACCGGCTCCTTAAACCACTCGGACACCTCTCCAAGAGTGGCCATCACACACGCCATCGCTAGTGCGTTATCTATGTTATCACAGCAACCGGGGTTTGTCAACCATCTTTTTTAAAAAAATCGAACGTTTTTTAAAAAAGCACCCGGCATGCCCCGCAAGGGGGGCGCGGAGCATACCGGGCGCTTTTTCTCAGGCAGCCCGCAGCGCCTCTGCTTTTTGCGGGCGGCGGGCGGCAGGGCGGCGGTAACGGCCCCGGCCCCGGCGCACCCGGCAGACTGCATGGGGCTGCTCCAGCCGGGCAATAAGCCGCATCGCCCCGGCCAGCGCCGCCAGCAGGCCCAGCGCGGCCGCAAGGGGCATGGTGCCCTCCACCGCCGCGCCCAGGGTCACTACGAAGGCCAGAGCGCCCAGCACCAGCATGGAATCACAGATCATTCGTTTCATCTCAAACCGCTCCTTTGCACCACCGGCCCGCGTTTTGCGGCCTGTTCGGTTGTTGTGCCTTCATTCTACAACAACCGCCAGTTGTTGTCAATGGCATTTTCACAACTTTTTCGCGTATTTTATTTACAAGAACAATTTTTGGTTGTATAATGGAACCAGCAAGAAAGGAGTGTTCACACATGTTCCCACAACGCTTGAAGCAGCTGCGCAAGGAGATGGGCCTGAGCCAGAAAAGCCTTTCCGAACATCTGGGCGTGACCCAGCAGGCGGTGGGCAAATGGGAGACCGGCCGTTCCTCGCCGGACCCCGCCACCCTGGCCCGGCTGGCCGAGCTGCTGGAGACCTCTGCGGATTATCTGCTGGGCATCAGCGAGCAGCCCGCCGAACCCGCGGCCCCTTCCCTGCCTTATGGCGAAAGCCCCATCCCGGTGATCGGCACCGTGCGGGCGGGCTATGGCTCGCTGGCCTTCGAGGAGGACTATGGGGTGGAATACGCCTGCGTAAAGGACCCGGAGAGCTATTTTTATCTGGTGGTCAAGGGCGACAGCATGGAGCCCCGCATTCAGGACGGTGACCTGGCGCTGGTGCACCGCCAGCCCACGCTGGAAAACGGCGATCTGGGCGTGATGGTGTTCGGCGAGGGAGAAGGCACACTGAAAAAATACATTCAGCGGGGCAACGCGGTGATTCTGCAGCCCTTCAACCCGGCCTATGAGGAAAAGGTGATCCGCGGCGAGGAGCTGAACCAGTTGTTCATCGCGGGCAAGGTGGTGGAGACCCGGGCCAAGTGGTAAATTTGCCCTTTGCCGCCCCTTTTCCCCCATCCCCCTTATACTATATAGAGAAGGAAGTGGAAGTTTTCATGCAGCCTACCCGGCTTTTTCTTGTGCGCCACGGCCAGACCGACTGGAATCTGGCGGGCCGTCTGCAGGGCCAGACGGACATCCCGTTGAACGACACCGGCCGCCAGCAGGCCGAGGAAGCCCGCCAGCGGCTTTCCGGCGTGCAGTTTGACGCGGTGTATTCCAGCCCCTTAAGCCGCGCGGTGGAGACCGCCATTCTGGTGAGCGGCTGGCCCGCCGACAGGGTGCGCAACGACGAGCGTATTAAAGAAATCGCCTTCGGTGACTGGGAGGGCAAGGCCCCCCGCACCCTGGGCGACGATTTTGCCCCCTTCTTCGCGGACCCGGCCCGCTTTGTGCCCGCCCCGGGCGGCGAGAGCCTGCCCGCGTTGATGGCGCGGGTGAGCGATTTTACCGCTTATGTGAAGCAGGCCCACCGGGGCCAGACCGTGCTGGCGGTGAGCCACGGCGCGGCGCTGCACGCCCTGTTCACCGCCGAGCTGGGCCTTGATATGAAGGACTACTGGAGCGTAGGCCTTGGCAACTGCGCCGCCGCCGAGCTGGTGCTGGAAGGCGAACGCTTTGTGCTGAAATCCACCAGCGGCCCCACCAGCGCGAACTATCTGGAAAAGTACTTAAAATAAACCGTACCGCGAGGAGGCAAACACACCATGAAGCTGCTCTTCCCTCTTCTGGCCGGTCTGGGCGCTGTTTTGCTGTATTTTGTATGGGCGGCCCTGTTCCACGATTTTTTGAATGGTCTCTCCCCAGAGGGGGCCCTCACCGTGGCCACCGGTTCCTTCCTTGCCTTTGAGCTGGTGATTCTGGCGGGCTGGATTCGCTCCAAAATCGACCGAAAATAACTCTGCCCTTATTTTTGAAAAAGCCCCATCAAACCGTTGGTTTTGCCGTGCGCAGCATGGGGCTTTCTTTTTTGCGCCTTTTTTGCCCTTTTTTGCTTCTTTCTTCGCTTTTGTGAACACTCCGAATCCCTCAAAAATCCCCCACAGAAAGGAGGGTCCGGGCATGGACCTGATGGAAAAGCTCACCATTCTGGCAGACAGCGCCAAATACGACGTGGCCTGCACCTCCAGTGGCGTGGACCGGGGCGGCGCGGCCGGCAGCATCGGCAGCGCGGTGGCTCCCGGCTGCTGCCACACCTTCTCGGCGGACGGCCGCTGCGTGAGCCTTTTGAAAGTGCTGCTCACCAACGTGTGCGCCTACGACTGCGCCTACTGCGTGAACCGCCGCTCCAACGACCTGCCCCGGGCCGCCTTCACCCCCCGGGAGCTGGCGGAGCTGACCATTCAGTTTTACCGGCGCAACTACATCGAGGGGCTGTTTCTCTCCAGCGCGGTGCTCATCAGCCCCGACCACACCACCGAGCTGATGATCAAGGCGCTGGAGCTGCTGCGCAGTGAATACCACTTCCGGGGCTACATCCACGCCAAGGCCATCCCCGGGGCTGACCCGGCGCTGATCCACCGGCTGGGCCTTCTGGCGGACCGGCTGAGCGTGAACATCGAGCTGCCCAGCGCTGCCAGCCTGGGCCGCCTTGCGCCGGACAAGAAAAAGGCCGCCATCCTGGCCCCCATGCGCCAGATCGCCCGGGTGCGGGACGAAAACCGGCAGGAGCTGACGGTCTACCGCTCCGCGCCCAAATTCGCCCCCGCCGGCCAGAGCACCCAGATGATCGTGGGCGCCACCCCGGAAACCGACCGGCAGATCCTGAAGCTCACCGAGGGCCTTTATCACAAATACCAGCTCAAGCGGGTGTTCTACTCGGCCTATATCCCGGTGGCGCAGGACAGCCGCCTGCCCGCCCTGAACACGCCCCCGCCCCTGTTGCGGGAGCACCGGCTCTATCAGGCGGACTGGCTGCTGCGGTTTTACCATTTTTCGGCGGACGAAATTCTGGACGATGCCAGCCCCAACTTCGACCCCTTTCTGGACCCCAAATGCAACTGGGCCATCCAGCATCTGGATCAGTTCCCGGTGGATGTGAACCGGGCCGAGCAGGCCATGCTGCTGCGGGTGCCGGGCATCGGCCCCAAAAGCGCCGGGCACATCGTGCGGGCCCGCCGTCAGGGGGCGCTGGGGCTGGAGGAGCTGCGACGCATCGGCGTGGTACTCAAGCGGGCCCAGTATTTCATCTGCTGCAGGGGCTTTTCCGGCGCGGCGGGCTTTGGCCGCCGGAGCATTGCGGCGGCGCTGGTGGATTCCGGCGTGTTCGCCGCCGGGGCCCAGCAATTAAGCCTGTTCGCCCCGGAGTTTGCCCCCATGCTCAGCGCGGGCAGGCCGGGAATCGAGGCGGCAAAGGAGGAGGCGGTTTCATGGATCGAGAAGCGGATGTAGTCTACCGGTACGACGGCAGCTTTGAGGGCTTTCTCTGCTGCGTGTTCGAGAGCGTGTATGCCCACGAGATTCCCTTTGCCATCCTGCCCCATTCCAGCCCCATGGCCACCCTCTTCCCGGAAAAGCTCATCGAGACCGACCCGGCCAAGGCCCGCCGGGTAAACGCCAGCCTGCCCAAAAAGCTGGGCAAGGGGGCACGCAGCTGCGTGGCGCACGCCTTTCTTTCCGGCAGCGAGGAGAAGGAACTGCTGATTCTGCGGTTTCTGCGGCTGGGCTACCGGGTGGGCCCGGGCGTGATGTTCATGGCCGGCCACAAGGACGTGGCCCCGGTGCTGGCGCTGGAAAAAGCGGTGTGCGGCGAAGCCCACCTACTCACCGGCTTTGTGCGCTTTCAGGACTACGGCGATTTTCTGGGCAGTACCATCACCCCCAAGCACTATGTGCTGCCCCTGCTGCGGCTGCACTTCTGCCAGCGGCTGCCAAGCGAGGATTTCATCCTTTACGACGCCACCCACGGCGCGGCCCTGCTCTGGCAGAAGGGCAGGGCAAGCTACGCCCAGCTGGACGAGGCACCTCCCTTTCCGGAAATTTCCCGGGAGGAGGCAGCTTATCAGGAGCTGTGGAAGCGGTTTTACAAGACCATCGCCATCGCCGCCCGGGAGAACCCGGCTTTGCGCCGGAGCCTTTGCCCCAAGCGGTACTGGGTGAACATGACCGAGCTGAAAGAGGAGCTGTGAAGCTTATCGCCGGGTTCATTCACAATTTATTGCTTTTTCCCACCCCCGCCGGTGGTATAATAAAGGCAACCCCGCACAATTCACGCCTCACGGCTCAGGCGGCGTATCGCGCCAAAATTTTCCGTGGGATTTTCCAAAAATGCTCGCCAATCCACCAAGGATTGGCTGCGCTTTTTGGTTCATTCCGCAAAAAATTTTCCGGCGCGCTCCACCACCTGGAATTGTGCGGTGCTGCCCAAGGGCAACGACTACGGAATTTTAATGCAAAGGAGCGATGCCCCATGTATGCCATCGTGAACGGCTTAAAGCTTTTTTATCATAAGGAGGGCAGCGGCCGCCCGGTGATTCTGCTGCACGGCAACGGCGAGGATCACACCATCTTTGATGTGGCCATCAAGGATCTGGCCCGGTCCTACACCGTCTACGCACTGGACAGCCGCGCCCACGGCAAAAGCGACCCGGTGCCCACCCTCACCTACCGGGAGATGGCCGGGGACGTGGCCGCCTTCATCCGGCAGCAGGGGCTGGAAAAGCCCGCGCTGGTGGGCTTTTCGGACGGCGGCGTGGTGGCGCTGCTGGTGGCGCTGCGCTGGCCCGACCTGCCCGGCAGGCTGGTGGTGGCCGGGGCCAACATGACCCCCACAGGCATCAAACAGCCCTGGCGCACCCTGATGCGGGTGCAGAATCGCATTTCCCCGGACCCCAAACTGGAGCTGATGCTCACCCAGCCCCATCTGGCGGGCTGGCAGCTCACCGGCATCACCGCCCCCACGCTGGTGCTGGCGGGCGAAAAGGACCTGATCGACGAGGGCCAGACCCGGCGCATCGCCCGGTCCATTCCGGGGGCGAAGCTGCTGATTCTGCCCGGCGAGACCCACAGCAGCTATGTGGTGCACAGCGACAAGCTCTACCCCGCCATGGCAAACTTCCTGCGGGGCTGACCTGTAAAATACCCCCGGCGCGTTCCCCTTGCAAAAGAGGAACGCGCTTTTTTGCGGGAAATTTTCAAAAAACCGTGAACCGCCGCCCGCCTTGCGACGATCACCGAATGCAGGGGGAGGAACAAAGCCCCCGGCGCCATGGCATTTTTTCAAAGAGAGGAGAGGACGCGATGCACGCGGAGGAGGTAGCCCGCCTGGTGGACCGCTTCGGGCCGGAAATCTACCGCTACTGCCGCCGGCTCACCGGCGGGGCCCAGCAGGCGGAAGATCTGTATCAGCAGACCTTTTTGAAATGCCTGGAGCTGACCCTCACACTGGACGAACAGAACAACCCCCGGGCGCTGCTGTTCAGCCTGGCGGGCGGCATTTTCAAAAACGAACAGCGCAAGGCCGGGCGGCGGTTGGCCATTGCAAGGCCGGTGGAGCTGGACGCAGACAACGCCCCCGAGCCGCCCGCCCCGGACGACCCGGCCCGAACCGCACAGGAGCGTGCCCAAAGCGCGGCCCTGCTGGCGGCGGTGGACCGGCTGCCCCCGAAACTTCGGATTCCCATCACGCTGGCCTACGGCTTCGACTGGAATCTGGAGGAGATCGCCCGCATGGAAAAGGCCCCGGTGGGCACCATCAAAAGCCGGCTGCACAAGGCCCGGCAACTGCTGAAAAAGGAAATGGAGGCCCAAGGCTATGGAACATTTTGATCTGGACAAGGCCCTGCAGGCCCAGATGCACGTCCCCACCCCCGGCCCCGCGCCGGAGCTGGATGCCGCCCTGAAAGCCAAACTGTGGCAGCGGCAGGAGCAGCTGGACGCCGAGCCCGATGCCCGGGCGGTATCGCTGTGGTGGCTGCCCATGGTGGCCAACTTCATCGTGTGCGGGGTGCCCGCGGTGATCTTCGCGCTGCCCATCATGCCGCTGTGGGCGCATCTGGCCTCCTTCGCCCTTGCCTGGCTGGCGGTGGGCGGTGTGGCGCTCACCTTCATCAGCCTGCGCATGGCGGATCTGCGCGCCGCCACCACCATCTATCTGCCCAAACGAACCCGCAAAAAGGAGGGGTTTTAAATGACCGCAACCGCTCTTCCCATTGTATTTTTTCTGATGATTTTCCTCTGCATGGCATCCAGCCTTGCCTTTGTGGTGCTGATGGCCATCTGGCTGTACAAGGATTCCCGGCTCCACGGTCAGGATCCGGTGCTGTGGGTGCTGATCTGCATTTTTGCCAGCCCCATCATTGCGCTGATCCTTTATCTGGCCTTTGGCCGCAAGCAGACCCTGCTGCCCTGCCAGAGCTGCCAGCAGCCCATTCCCCACACCGCCCAATACTGCGAGCACTGCGGCGCGGCCAACGAACAGTACGGCCAGCCGCTGCCCCGCCGCAAAATGAACGGCCTGTTGAAGGGAGCCATCGCCACCGGGGCGGTGTCCATCCTGAGTGTGGTGTTCATGTTCGTGGCCCTCTTTGCCTTTGCCATGAACGCCGGCGGCGGCTCCCAGACGACGAACTCCACCTCTCTGCCCATCCGTGGCGCATCCTTCACCGTAAACAGTGGCTGGGCACTGATGAGCGCTGAAAACCACAACGAGGGCGTATGGAATTTCAACCTGAACAAATCCAGCAACGGCTACCATCTGGACTCCACCTTCACGCTGGATGACCCGGACGCCCGCACCCTGATGGCCGACGCGGACTGCACCGGCGGCCCCCTGCTGCTGAACATCAGCCAGGACGGCCAGCTGGTGGAGAGCATCGACCTTTCCCGGGCCGAAACCCGGCCGGTGGCCATCCCGCTGGAAAACTGCACCGCCGGAACGGTGGACCTGCAGCTGGTGAACGAGGGCGCCACCGATATTTCCGGCAGCATCTGGGTGGAATAACCCCGCTGCAACAGCAAACAAAAAAGCCTGAGCGGTTTGGAACGCCGCTCAGGCTTTTTACTGTTTGTATAAAATTGTCACAATATTTGATGTTTCTGGTCATACAGGGTGTGCATGCCCAGAAACAGCGAGCCAAAGCTGGCCACGGTGACCACGGTGCAGATGGCGATCATCACCGCAATCTGGTACAGAATGGCCGTGGTGGGCATGGTGCCGGAAAGAATCTGGCCGGTCATCATGCCGGGCAGCGACACGATGCCCATGCCCACCATGGAATTGAGGGTGGGCAGCAGGGCGGTTTCCAGCGCCTGCTTTGCCAGCGGCTGCAAAATCGCGTGGGGCGACGCGCCGAAGCCCAGCAGCGCCTCCACCCGGGCCTTCTGGCCCTGCAGGCTCTCCCGGAAGGTCTTGATGCCCAGCGAGATGCCGGTCATGGTGTTGCCGATGAGCATGCCCGCCAGCGGAATGGTGTACTGGGGGTTGAAGATGTTTTCGCCCACCACCGCGCAGACGAAATAGGCCAGCACGAACACGCCGCTCAAAGCGATGGAGGCCGCGATGATGATCTGGAACCGCCGGTTCAGCCCCGGGTTGCCGCTGAGCACCCGGTGCACCGCAAAGCCGATCATCACCGCCAGATACACCACCACGAACACCGGGTTCGGGTTCTGGAAGATGTAGGACAGCACCAGACCCGCAATCACCAGCTGCACCGTCATCTTCACGCTGGCCACCACCAGCAGGCGGGTCTTTTCCACCCCGCTCTTTTTCATGATGGCGATCACGATGATCAGCAACAGATAAATCAGAGAAAACTGCCAGAGTTGCAGCTGTACGATGCCGCCGCTGTTCATGCTCTCGCCTCCAATCGAATTTCCTCGTCGGCAAATTCATCCACCAGCGAACGGCTGTGGCACACGCACACCACCGTGGTGCCCCGCTGGCGGCAGGCCGCCTTCAGGTTGCCCAGAAATTCCCGGGCGGTCAGCTCATCCAGCGCGGCGGTGGGCTCGTCCAGCAGCAGCACCTTGGGCCGGGCGGAAAGATAAATGGACAAAAACACCCGCTGGCGCTCGCCGCCGGAAAGATTGGCGCAGCTGTCCTCGGGGGAAAGGGGCATGCGGCAGATTTCCAGCGCGTTCACCATCTCGGCCCGGCTCACGCACTCCTCGCCCCGGGCGCCGTAGAAAAAGGCGAACTGGTCGGCCACATTGCCCTCGCACAGATACACCTGCTGGGGCGCCAGCAGCACCTGTTTGCGGTAGTCCAGCACCGGCAGCCCGCCCAGAGGGCTGCCCTTGTATTCAATGCGCCCGGCCGTGGGCAGAACGGTGGCGTTCAGCATCCGCAGCAGCGTGCTTTTGCCGCAGCCGCTGGGGCCGGTGATGAAGGTCATGGAATTTTCCCGGATGTTGATCTCCGGGTAGCGCACCAGATCCTGATATTCAGTTCCGGCGCTCACATGCAGCAGACACATGGAAGCCCTGCCTCCTTTTTGCACAAAGCTTGCGCCGGGTGTTTTCACCCGGCGCTGTTGCCGATTATACTCCACCGTCCCGGTTTTCGCAAGAGGGCCGGGGGCCCTTGTCTGTTGGATTGAGCGCCGGTTATTCTGCGTGGGCGGCCAGCCAGTTGGCGGCGCAGCCCGCCAGCACCGCCGCGCCCAGCGGCAGCACCTCCTCGTTAAAGACCACCGCCGGGTGGTGACTGCCTGCCCGGTTGTAAATCTCCTCCGGGCCGCCTGCGCCGATGCCCATGAACACCGACGGCACCTGCTGGCTCACCTCGGCAAAGTCCTCGCTGCCCATCTGGCGGGGCAGCTCCTCCATCTTTTTGGCGATCCGGCCCGCATAGCCCGCCAGCTCGGCCGCCAGCTCGGGCTGGTTGTGCAGCGAGGCCACCCCGGCCAGGAACTCCACCTCACAGCTGCCCCGGAACAGCGCCGCGGTGCCTTCGCAGATCTCCACCAGCCGCTTGCGGGCGTGGGCCCGGTTGTGGTTGGAGAAGGCCCGGATGCTGCCCTTCATCTCCACCGTTTCCGGAATGGAATTGTGCAGCTCGCCCCCGTGGATGGTGCACACCGTGAGCACCAGCGGATCCTGCGGATCCACCTCCCGGGCGTTCACCTCCTGCAACGCCAGCAGGATGTGCGCCGCGATGGTCAGCGGATCCACCGCGTTCTGGGGAATGGCCCCGTGGCCCGCCTTGCCCCGCACCAGAATGGAAAAGCTGTCCGACGAGGCCAGCGCCGGGCCCTGCCGCCAGGCAAGGGTGCCCACATGCATGGGGCCGGGGAACACATGCAGCGCCATGGCCGCATCCACCGGCGGATTTTTCAGCACGCCCGCTTCCACCATGGCCGCCGCGCCCTTCAGGTTCTCCTCCGAGGGCTGGAACATCAGCTTCACCCGGCCGGGCAGGTCGCCCTCCCGTTCCTTTAAAAGAGCCGCCGCGCCCAGCAGCATGGCGGTGTGCAGGTCGTGGCCGCAGGTGTGGGCGCACTCGCCCTTTGCGGCAAAGTCCAGACCGCTGGCCTCCTGCATCTTCAGCGCGTCCATATCGCCCCGCAGCAGGAACACCGGCCCCTTCTGGGGGCCGACGCATACGGTGAGCCCGCCGCCCAGCCGGGTGGGCTCCAGCCCCATCTGCCGCAGCCGCTGCTCCACATAGGCGGTGGTGCGGGGCAGCTCCATCCCCAGCTCCGGCATGCCGTGCAGCGCCCGACGGTCGGCCCGCAGGGTATCGGCCATGGCGGTTGCCTGCTCATAAAAACGGTTCATCTCAAACATTCGATCAAACGCCCCTTTCCGGTGAATTGGTTCTGCTTTTTTTGCAGCAAATTCCGTGCCAGCGCCGCCCGCCCCGGTCACGTCCGGCTGCGGGGCCGGTTTTCTTGACACCTGCCCCCGCACCATGCCATAATGAGCTCAGAAAAACAGGTTAAACAGGTTGAAATGAGGTGCTTTTATGGTCAAACAACTTGCCATTATCACCTGGGACGCCGCCTCCGCCCAGCTGTATGCCAGCCAGGTGCGGGACTTCTTCGGCGACCAGGTCAATCCCCGGTGTTACAGCACCCAGCTGCAGCCGGATCCGGTGATCGAACCGGCCGACGTGTATCTGGTATCCACCTGCGCCTTTGCCGACCGGGACATCGGCCAGCTGCTGCCCACCGGCGGGCCGGTGGTGCTCAGCGAGGTGCGGGTGACCCGGGAGGGGCTGGAGCGGCTGCTGGCCATTCCCCGCAACACCCGGGCGCTGCTGGTGAACCTGAACCAGTCCATGGCCACCGAGACCATTGCCACCCTGAACCAGCTGGGCGTGACCAACATTCAGTTCATCCCCTGCTACCCCGGTGCGCCGGAGCCGCCCCATGTGCCGCTGGCCATCACCACCGGCGAGCGGCGCTTCGTGCCGGACTGGGCGTCCGAGGTGATCGACCTGGGGCCCCGGCTGCTCAGTGGCAGCACCTTTCTGGAGCTGGCCCATCAGCTGAAATGCGAAAACGCGCTGGACGGCCCCGCCTTCAAGGAATATCTGGCCTCACTGGCCGAGCAGTCCTACGGCATTGAGCAGATGCTCCAGCGTTCGGTGCAGATGGAAAGCCTGTTCGAGCTGTTCGAGCAGGCGCTGGACGCCGGGCTCATCGGCGTGGACGGCGAGGGCATGATCTTCGCCTGCAGCCCCAAGGCCGAGGACATTCTGGGCCTGCCCGCCCAGCAGCTGCTGGAGCGGCGGGTGCAGCAGGCGCTGCCCTTTCTGCCCTTTGCCGAAAGCCTTTCGGCCCAGAAGGCCATCCACAGCCGGCTGGTGGAGATCCACGGAAACCCGGTGTCGGTGAGCATCCACTCCTTCTACCGGGGCGGCGGCAGCCCCACCACCTTCTGTGTGCTCCAGCGCTTCCGGGACGAGGAGCGCCGCCAGCAGAAGATTCGCCGCCAGCTGCTGGGCAAGGGCCATGTGACCAAATACACCTTCGACAGCATCATCGGTGACAGCCCCTGCATGGTGGCCGCCCGCCAGCTGGCCCGCCGGATGGCCGCCAGCAATGCCTCCATCCTGATCAGCGGCGAGAGCGGCACCGGCAAGGAGCTGTTCGCCCATGCCATCCACGCGGCCAGCCCCCGGGCCAAGGAGCCCTTTGTGGCCATCAACTGCGCCGCCATTCCGGACGCGCTGCTGGAAAGCCAGCTGTTCGGCTACGAGGAGGGCGCCTTCACCGGGGCAAAAAAGGGCGGCCACATCGGCTTCTTCGAGGCCGCCCGCAGCGGCACTCTGTTTCTGGACGAGATCGAGGCCATGAGCCCCATGCTGCAGGTGAAGCTGCTGCGGGTGCTGCAGGAAAAGGAGATCGTGCGGCTGGGCGGCGTGGACGTGATCTATGTGGACGTGCGCATCATCGCGGCCTCCAACGTGGATCTGAGCGCCGAGGTGCACAGCGGGCGCTTCCGGCGGGATCTGTTCTACCGGCTGAGCGTGCTGCCGCTGCAGCTGCCCCCGCTGCGCCAGCGGGGCGGCGACGTGCTGCTGCTTCTGCGGCGCATTCAGGAGGGCATCGGCGCCCGGTTCGAGCTTTCGCCCGCGGCGGCCCAGCGGCTGCTGCGCCATCGGTGGGAGGGCAACGTGCGGGAGCTGCGCAACTGCGTGGAATATCTGGCTTATCTGGAAAAGCCCCTCATTGAACCGGAGGATCTGCCGGTGACCCTGCTGGCCGCCGAACCCCAGACCCCCGCGGCCGAGCCCGCCCAGGCCGCCCAGCTGCGCCGCCTGGCCGGCGACCGGCTGGAAAGCTACCTGTTTTTGCTGGAGCAGCTGGCCGCCAGCCGGTCGCTGGGGCGGCAGGCGCTGGAGGCCCGGGCCGCTGCGGCGGGCCTTGCCCTCAGCCAGCAGAACATCCGCACCATGGCTGCCCAGCTGGAGCAGCTGGGGCTTGTGAGCATCCAGAAGGGCCGGGCGGGCACCTGCATCACCCCGCAGGGGCTGGAGCTGCTGGCGGCCATGAGCCAAACTGGTTCCCATCAGGCCACAAACTGGTGAACAATTCAACCTATTTCATCCATTTTTCCACCTGTTTTGGAGAATCTTCTGAAAAAACAGGCCAGATTGGTTGATTTTTTCGGGACAAAAGCCGGCGATTCCTCGTGGATTTTTTGACGATTTTCCACAAATCGAACAGGTTCTGTTTAGCCATTGCGCCGGTTTTTTTGTTTTTCTGCTGGAAATCGCCTTCCTTGGCCCGATTCTTGCTATATCATAAACCGAAAGGGGCGGCACGCCGCCCAGAGCCCACGCAAAAGGAGACGACGCTATGAAATACGATTTCGACCGCCCCATCGACCGGTGGAACAATTTCGCCGCCAAGTACGACGAGATGGAGGCCCGCTTCGGCCGCAGGGACCTGATCCCCATGTGGATCGCCGACATGGATCTGATGACCGCCCAGCCCATTCTGGACGCCATCGACGCGCGCAACCGGCAGGGCATCTTCGGCTACACCAGCCGCCCGGACTCCTATTTTGAAGCGGTTTGCCAGTGGCAGGAAAAGCGCAACGGCTGGAAGCCGGATCCGGCGCTGTGCCTGTATACGCTGGGCGTGGTGCCGGCGCTGTGCACCTTTGTGCGGGAATTCTCCAAGCCCGGCGACGAGATTCTGTTCACCACCCCCGTTTACGGCGAGTTCTTCGACTCGGTGGAAAACTGGGGCCGCAAGTGCCTGACCGTTCCCCTGAAGGAAGAAAACGGCTACTACTCCATGGACTTCGAGGCCTTTGAGGAGGCGCTCAAGCGCCGCCCGCCCCTGTTCATCCTGTGCAACCCCCACAACCCGGTGGGCCGCGCCTGGACTGCCGACGAGCTGCGCCGCATGGGCGAATTGTGCGTGCAGTACGGCACCCTGATCATCAGCGACGAGATTCACAGCGACCTGATGCTCTTCGGCCACAAGCACATTCCCATGGCCACCGTGAGCGAGGAGATCGCCGCCAACACCATCACCTGCACCTCCGCCACCAAGACCTTCAATCTGGCGGGCCTGCAGGCGGCCACCCTGATGTTCCCCAACGAGAAGCTGCGGGATACCTATCAGGCCTTCTGGAAATCCATGGACGTGCACCGCAACAACTCCTTCAGCCTGGTGGCGGTGGAGGCCGCCTTCCGTTACGGCGAGGAGTGGCTGGAGCAGCTGCTGGCCCATCTGGAGCGCAACGTGAAATACGTGGAGGACTACCTGAAGGAGAACATCCCGGAAATCACCCTGCACCGGCCGGAATGCACCTATCTTCTGTGGCTGAACTGCAAAGGTCTGGGCCTTGCGGGCGACGCGCTGCCCCAGTTCATGATCAACGAGGCACACCTGGCCCTGAACGACGGCCGGGGCTTCGGCAAGACCGAGGGCGAGGGCTACATGCGCATGAACATTGCCTGCCCGATGTGCACCCTGGAAAAGGCCATGGCTCAGCTGAAGGCTGCCGTGGACAAACACATGGGCCGCTGAAAATCGGCCCCCTGAATGCGGATCAAACTCTTCGCGGCGGAGGAGAGTGTGATAAAGGCGGCATTGCCGCCGGAGAGAGAAATCATTTATAAGGAGGAATCCCCATGGCAAAAAGCAATTCCCTGCAAAAGAAAAGCCTGGTGGTTCGTGCGCTGGACAGCATCGAACGTGCGGGCAACGCCCTGCCCAGCCCGGCTACCATCTTCCTGGTCCTGACCATCGCGGTCATGATCATCTCGGCCATCTGCGCAAAGCTTGGCGTGTCGGTCACCTACGAGACCATCGACACCGCCAACGGCAACGCCATCGTTGAGACCACCGTTTCCGCGGTGAACCTGCTCTCGGTGGAATCCATCCGCGACCTGATCACCAAGATGGTCACCAACTTTACCTCGTTCTTCGCTCTGGGCACTGTGTTCACCATCATCCTGGGCGTGAGCGTGGCCGACGGTTCCGGCATGCTGTCCGCCCTGCTGCGCAAGGCGGCCACCTCTGCCCCCCGCAGCCTGGTCACCGCCATGGTGGTGTTCCTGGGCATCATGTCCAACATCGCCTCCTCCACCGGCTACGTTGTGCTGGTTCCCCTGGGCGCGATTCTGTTCATGGCCTTTGGCCGCCATCCCATCGCGGGCCTGGCCGCTGCCTTCGCCGGTGTATCCGGCGGCTGGAGCGCCAACCTGCTGATCGGCACCAACGACCCCATGTTCGCGGGCATGTCCACCCAGGCTGCCAACATGCTGGATCCCAACTATGTGGTGTCGCCCCTGTGCAACTGGTTCTTCATGTTTGCTTCCACCTTCGTGATCACCGCCATCGGCACCTTCGTGACCGACAAAATCGTTGAGCCCCGTCTGGGCAAATACGAGGGCGCCATCGAGGGCGAGAGCAACGACCTGACCGCTGCCGAGAAGCGCGGCCTGAAGTTCGCCGGCATCGCCGCTCTCATCTACATCGTTCTGATCCTGATCGCCGTGGTTCCTACCAACGGCCTGCTGCGCAGCGAGACCGGCGGTTTCCTGCAGAGCCCCTTCATGAGCGGCATCATCTTCATCATGATGCTTCTGTTCCTCATCCCCGGCATCGCCTTCGGCGTGGGCGCCGGCACCATCCATAACGACAAGGACGTTGTGGACCTGATGACCAAGGGCATCTCGGGCCTTTCCGGCTTCATGGTGCTGATCTTCTTCGCCGCTCAGTTCACCAACTTCTTCACCTACTCCAACCTGGGCACCATCCTGTCTGTTGCAGGCGCCAACTTCCTGGAGAACATCGGCTTCGTGGGCCTGCCTCTGATCGTTGCCCTGATCCTGCTCACCGCCATCATCAACCTGTTCATCGCGGTGGACAGCGCCAAGTGGGCCATCATGGCTCCCGTGTTTGTGCCCATGTTCATGCGTCTGGGCATGTCTCCCGAGCTGACTCAGGCGGCCTACCGCATCGGCGACTCCTGCACCAACATCATCGCCCCCACCATGCCCTTCTTCGTGCTGACCGTGGCCTTCTTCCAGAAGTACGACAAGAAGGCCGGTATCGGCACCGTGGTTTCCACCATGCTGCCCTACTCTCTGGGCTTTTTGCTGGGCTGGATCGTGCTGTTCATTGTATGGTACGTTCTGGGCCTGCCTCTGGGACCCGGCTCCCCCATGTTCTACCCCGCCTGATCCCATCTGCCGGTTTTGTAAGGAGCCGCGCGCGCCGCTGCGCCCGCGGCCCTTTTCCGTTACATCCATCACTCAAAGGAGGATTGTTCCATGCTTCCCAAAGAAAACCGAATCAAGGAGCTTCTGCGTGAAAAAGGCCTGGACGGCGCCATCGTCTCCTCGCCGGAAAACTTCCATTATGTGACCGGCTTCGCCGGCCATCAGCACACCGTGTCCCGCCAGGCGGGCTTTTCCATCGCGGTGGTCAGCGCCCGGGAGGATGTGCCCACCCAGCTGACCACCATGGACTTTGAGGTGCCCACCTTCGAGATCAAGAGCGCAGGCCGCTTCATCGTGCGCAAATACGACACCTGGGTCGGCGTAAAGACCTGGGACGAGATTGCCAACGGCGCCGTTGTGCCCGCCCCCGCGGTGATGGAAAGCTCTTCCGACATCCTGGCCAAAATGGTGCGGGAGATGGATCTGGCGGACAAGAAGCTGGGCGTTGAGCTGGATTATCTGCCCGTGGGCTACTACAACAACCTGTGCGGCATGTTCCCGGAGGCAAAATTCGAGAACATTTCCGAGCTGTTCGTCTACGCCCGCAGCGTCAAGACCAGCGAGGAGATCGAGATGTTCCGCACCCTGTGCCGCGCAGCGGACGAGGGCTTCACCGCCGTGAGCCGCATCGCCCGCCCCGGCGTGAGCGAGCGGGAACTGGTAAACGAGTTCCGCCGCACCGTGATCGCCACCGGCGTGGCCGCGCCCAGTTCCTGGTCCATGTTCTCCACCGGCGAGAGCGGCAGCCGCCTGACCATTCCCGGCGACGCGGTGATTCAGAAGGGCGACGTGGTGAAGTTTGACGCGGGCGTGAACGCCGAGTTCGACTTCTACACCACCGACACCTCCCGCGCCTGGGTGATGGAGGGCGCCGACCCGGCGCTGTACAAGCTGAAGGACCGGCTGTATGAGGCCCAGCGGCGGATGATCGCCGCCGCCAAGCCCGGCCTGCCCATCAACGAGCTGTACCACATCGCCTACGACTACGTGAAGGAGATGTTCCCCAGCTACCGCCGGGGCCATCAGGGCCACAGCATCAGCATGGGCCCCGCCACCGCCGAAGCCCCCTACATCAACCCCACCACCACCCGGCCGCTGGAGGCGGGCATGGTGCTGGCCATGGAAGTGCCCTGCTACATCGGCGGGGTGCAGGGCTTCAACATCGAGGACATGGTGCTGATTACCCCGGAGGGCTGCGAGGTGCTGACCCCCAACACCCCCCATTACCTGTAATTTTTTCCCTTTTCCCATTCCCGAACCCAATTCCCCCTGACCCAAACCGTTTTTGATTTTTCAAGGCGGCGCCGCTCCACCCCGGGCAGCGCCGCCCCCATCCCATTTTTTCCGAAAGGCAGGGAACGTTCCATGAAAATTCTGATTGTGGGCGGTGTGGCCGGCGGCGCCGGCACCGCTGCCCGGCTGCGCCGCAACGACGAAAACGCCCAGATCATCCTGTTTGAAAAGGGCGAGTACATCTCGTTTGCCAACTGCGGCCTGCCCTACTACATCGGCGGCGCCATCACCGAACGGGAGGCGCTGCAGCTGCAGACCCCCGAGGCCTTCCACGCCCGTTTCAACGTGGATGTGCGGGTGCAAAGCGAGGTGCTTTCGGTGAACAGCGCCGAAAAGACCGTGGCCGTGAAGAACCACGCCACCGGCGAAACCTACACCGAAAGCTACGACGCGCTGGTGCTCTCGCCGGGCGCTTCGCCCATCCGCCCGCCCTTTGAGGGCATCGAGAAAAACCATGTGTTCACCCTGCGCAACATTCCGGACACCTACGCCATCTACGACCACATTGCCGCCGCCTGCCCCCGCACCGCCGCCGTGATCGGCGCCGGCTTCATCGGGCTGGAAATGGCGGAAAATCTGGCCGACCGGGGCATCGCCGTGTCGGTGATTGAGGGCGCGGACCACGTGATGGCTCCGCTGGACGGCGACATGGCCCATCTGGTACACAACCGCATCCGCGCCGCGGGCATGGGGCTGTATCTGGGCAAAAAGTGCGCCGGCTTCACCGAAAACAGCGTGCTGCTGGAAAGCGGCGAGGCCGTGCCCGCCGACATGGTGATCCTGTCCATCGGCGTGCGGCCGGAAACCGCCTTCCTGGCGGGCAGCGGCGTGGAGCTGGGCGCGCGGGGCGAAATTCTGGTAAACGAGCAGCTGCGCACCAGCGTGCCGGACATCTACGCGCTGGGCGACGCGGCCACCGTGACCAATCTGGTGAGCGGGGCGCGGCAGGTGATTCCGCTGGCAGGCCCCGCCAACAAGCAGGCCCGCATTGTGGCGAATGTGATCTGCGGCAAAAACGCAGCCTACAAGGGCAGCATCGGCACCTCGGTGATGAAGTTCTTCGACATGACCGTGGCCGCCGCCGGTGAAAAGGAGGAAAGCCTGCGCGCTGCCGGCACCGCCTACCGCAAGAGCTACACCGTATCCGCCAGCCACGCGGGCTACTACCCGGGCGGCACCCAGATGTTCGTGAAGCTGCTCTACAGCCCCGAGGGCCGGGTGCTGGGCGCCCAGATCGTGGGCGGCGAAGGGGTGGACAAGCGCATCGACGCGCTGGCCATCGCCATCCGGTTCGGCATGACCGTGTATGATCTGGAGGAGATGGAGCTGGCCTACGCGCCCCCCTTCTCCAGCGCGAAGGACCCGGTGAACATGGCGGGCTTTGTGGCCCAGAACGTTCTGGAGGGCGGCGTGGAGCTGTTCTATGCCGAGGACGTGGACAGCCTGCCCGAGGACGCCGTGAAGCTGGACGTGCGCAACCCGGAGGAGCTGGCCGAGCTGGGCGAGATTCCGGGCTTTGTGAACATTCCGCTGAATCAGCTGCGCCAGCGGCTGGATGAGATCGACCTGACCCGGCCAGTGTATGTGACCTGTCAGGTGGGCCTGCGGGGCTATGTGGCCGCCCGCATCCTTGCGCAGAAGGGCGCAAAGGTGTATGATCTTTCCGGCGGGTACGCCTTCTACAATGCCCGCCGAACCGATCTGGCCGGCCGGGCGGACAGGGGCGGCAACACCTGCGCCGCCTGCGGCATGCAGATCACACGATAAAAAGGAGCGCAAAACAAAATGCTGGACCGTACTGTTTACGATACCTATGTTCGAATCCTCACCCGCGAGCTGGTGCCCGCGCTGGGCTGCACCGAGCCCATTGCCATTGCGCTGGCGGCCGCCAAGGCCCGGGAGGCGCTGGGCGAGGAGCCCCGCCGCCTGCTGGTGAAGTGCAGCGGCAACATCATCAAGAATGCCAAGGGCGTGATCGTGCCCACCACCGGCAACATGCGCGGCATCGACACCAGCGCCGTGCTGGGCGCGCTGGCAGGCTGCCCCGCGCTGGGGCTGGAGGTGCTGAGCAAGGTTGGCCCCGCCGATCTGGAGGCCACCCGCCAGATGCTGGCCCAGGGCGTCTGCACCGTGGAGCTGCTGGACACCCCCTCCCGCCTGCACATCATTGTGGAGATCACCGGTGACAATCACACCGCTCTGGCCGAGATCCGGGATGAGCACACCAACGTGGTGCGCATCGAGCGGGACGGCGAGCGCCTGTTCTACAAGGAAGTGGAAGAGGTGGCCGACGAGGACGACACCGATCTGGAAGCCCTGAATCTGGCGGATATTCTGGAATTTGCCAACACCGTTGATCTGGAGGACGTGCGCCCCGTCATCAAGCGGCAGATCGAATACAACACCCGCATTGCCCAGGAGGGCATGACCCACGCCTACGGCGGCCGGGTGGGCGCGACCCTGATGCGCCACTACGGCGGCGACGTGCGGGTACGGGCCCGTGCGCTGGCCGCCGCGGGCAGCGACGCCCGCATGGGCGGCTGCGTGCTGCCGGTGGTCATCAACTCCGGCAGCGGCAATCAGGGCATCACCTGCTCGGTGCCCATCATCGTGTACGCTAAGTATCTGGCTGCCACCGAGGAAACCCTGTACCGGGCGCTGGTGCTGAGCAACCTGACCGCCCTGCTGCAGAAGCGGGGCATCGGCCGGCTGAGCGCCTTCTGCGGCGCGGTGTGCGCGGCCTGCGGCAGCGGCGCGGGCATCACCTACCTGCACGGCGGCGACTACGACGCCATCAGCCGCACCATCACCAACACGCTGGCCAACGCCTCCGGCATCGTGTGCGACGGCGCCAAGGGCAGCTGCGCCGCCAAGATCGCCACCTCGGTGGATGCGGCCATCCTTGCCCATGAGATGTCGCTGGACGGCAACACCTTCGGCGCAGGCGAAGGTCTGGTGAAGGAAAACGTGGAAAAGACCATCGCCAGCATCGGCCGCATGGCCGCCGACGGCATGCGCGAGACCGACAGCGAGATTCTGCGCATCATGATCGATCAGGGCTCCGGCTGCTGATGGATCCCCCTTTGTAAAAACCATCTTTTTCCTCTTCTCTCTTTAAGGAATACCGCGCAGCTCCGGCATCCGCCGGGAATTGCGCGGTATTTCCTTATAAAAAGGCCGGGGGCCGCATGGTAAACTTCCACGCGGCCCCCGGCCTTTTATGATTGCACGATAAGGTGAGAAAAAAGCAGGAATTTGTGCGGCAGGGCTCAGCCCTCCTGGAACACCACTTCGCTCTTGCCGTTCTCGCCCACCTCAATGGCAAAGCGATCGGCGGCAAGATCCATGGTCAGGGCGGCGGTGTGGCCCTCCTTTTCCCAGCGCAGGGTCAGCTGGGCGGGAGCGGGATTCTCCACGGTGAGCCTGGCGTCCCAGCCGAAGGCGGGGCAGCTGTTGCGCAGGCGCAGCAGCTCCAGCTGGCGGCGCACCACCGGCTGCTCCAGCTTTTCCACCGCCTGCTCCAGACTCAGGTTGGTGCGGTTGATCTCCTTGTGGCCCGCACCGCCGCCGCGGCGCACCGCCTCCAGATCGTTTTCGCCCGCGAACAGGTCCAGATACCACACCTGGGGCTTGCCGGGCATGAACAGCTGCAGGGCCCGGGCCATCAGCATCTTCCGGTCGCTGGCGCCCAGGGCGCTGTAATAGGTGCAGTTCACCTGATAGTACATGTTCTTCGCGCCGTGCAGATCCTTTACAAGACCGCCGCGGCCCTTCAGGGTCTCCACCATGGCCTGAATGCGCTCCTCGGGCAGCAGGCCCTTCAGATCCAGCAGGGGGATACCGTCGTGGCAGCCCAGCATGTTCACCACACGCATGCCCTTTTGCTGAATGTCGTCGATCCAGCGCACCAGATATTCAAAATTCTTGTGCTCGAAGGCATCCAGAATCAGGCCGGGCAGGAAGAAGTCGTAGGTCATGCAGCCCGCCTCGCACAGCTTCTCGTGGGTCTTTTCCCCATAGCTGGCGTGGATTTCGGGCAGGATGCTCAGGCCGTATTTTTCGGCAATGCCGCCCACTTTCTGCAGCATCTGCCAGGTGTCCGGCTCATTCAGGAAGTTCTTGGCGCCGGGGGTCTTGGGGGCGTAGGCAAAAGCGTCCAGACGGATGATCTTGGCACCGTAGTCCGCCAGCTTGTGCAGGGTCTCGTCGTAGAACTCCCACACCAGCGGGGAGGCCACGTTCAGGTCCATCTGGCCCAGATAGCTGCGGCGGCTTTCCAGATGATCCACCACGGCGGCCTTGTGGGCCTCGAACTCACCGAAGTTCATGGCGGCGGGCTTTTCGCCCCGCTCCAGCGCGGCGTTCACCAGCTCGGCAATGCGGCTGGCCGCCTGATACTGGATGCCCAGGCTTTCCACCAGCTCGCTGGCGTCCACCTTGCGGTAGCGCACCTCCTGATAGAAGGTGTTCCAGTAGGGCACCTCGCTGCCGTCCGGCATGCGCACCATCAGGATGGGCAGGCCGGGCTTGCGGAAGAACATATCCTTGATTTTTTCCTCGTCCGGCTGGATGTAGCCCTCTTCGGTCATCTTGCCGTGGCCCTCCCAGAACCTGTTCCAGTTGATGAAAAAGTCCTTGTAGCGGGAGTTCTCGCCGTTTTTCAGCAGATCCTGAAACTGGGGCGACAGCACCGAGGCGTGGTTCAGGATCAGGTCGAATTTCAGGTCAATGCCCAATTTGCGCAGCGCGTCCAGATCGGCCTGACCGGCGTAGCACTCGTTCAGGTTGTAGTCGATCACCGAGAAGCCCCGGTCCAGATCGGTGTTGAAGATGCTGGGCAGGATGTAGAAGGCGTCGAAGGCGCCCTTCATCTCGCCCCGGCCCAGCAGGGCCACGATGTCGGCCAGCGTGCCGCCCATGCTGTCCGGATAGGCATTCAGCATCACGCCGGCGGAAAGTGCGGTTTTGTTTTCCATTGCTCGGTTCCCCTTTCTCTTTTCTCGCGCCGCTCAGGCGTTGGCCATCAGGGCCTGATACTCGGCGTAGCTGAGCAGCTCGCCGCTCTTGGACAGAATCACAGCCGCCTTATGGGCCTGAGAGGCCAGCAGGCCCTGCTCGATCTCCAGCACCATGGTGGTGAAGGGGCTGTCCACCTTGCCGTCCCGGTTGCGCTCACGGCGGTGGGCCATGGTCTCGGCAGGGGTGCTGTTCAGCAGCACCGGCAGATCCACACCGGCCAGATGGTCGTTGTTGCTGTGGGTCCACTCGATGATCAGCACGCTGGTTTCGGAGAAGTCCACGGTCTCGGCCCACAGCTCGCTGGGGCGGCGGCCCATCCGCTTCAGGGAAATCTGCTCCGCGCCCGCCTGGAACTGGGCGATGATGCTGTTCACCCGGTCGAAGTCAATTTCATTGGGGGTGCCCAGATAGCCCTTCAGGCCACGGCGGCCTGCCGCCTGATAGGCGCTCAGCCAGCCGTACTCGGCGCACAGGGCGGGGTCGGCGTCCCGGTCCTCTTCCATCAGCTGGTGCAGCTGCTCGCTCACCTGAGCGGTGTGCAGGCCGGCGGCCACCAGACCCTTCAGGCCGGTGTCCCGGAACACCCGCAGGCGCTCGGCGTCGTTGTACTCGGGGATGCGGTGGGGGTAGTTGTCGCCGGAGAGGATGTAGCTCTTGGCGCCCAGCTGGCCCAGATACCAGCCCAGCAGGGACGCGGTCTCGCTCTTGCCCACGCCGGAGCCGCCGCACACACTGAGCACGCAGCGCTGCAGGGGTTTATTTTCCAGAGCGGCGATCATCTTGTCCACCAGAGCGGGCAGGATGGTCTTTGCCTTGGCCACATGGCTCTCGGTGATGAGCACCTTATCGCCGGGCATGTCGCCGTGGGGAATCTCGGCGGGCAGGGTCATGGAATCCAGACGCTCGGCCAGACCCTCGCGGGCGGCCTTCAGGGTATTCAGCAGAGTATTGTTCATGATGTGATTTCTCCTTTTTGGGTTTATGACAAAGTGACGGATAAACGGTTATCTGCAAAGGCCGTTTGACTTCGCCCCCGCCGCTGTGGGATAATAAAAAAGAAATTTCGCGGCGAGAGGAGCAACGGTCCTATGGCAACTTTAAAAGATGTGGCGCGCCTTTCCGGCGTGACGGTGACCACCATTTCCCGGATGCTGAACAACCGGGTCAACGTGAGCGAAAAGACCCGCGCCAAGATTCTGGCGGCCATGGAAGAGCTGGACTATCACCCCAACGAGCTGGCCCAGTCGCTGATCAGGCAGAAAAGCAGCTTCATCGGCCTGATCGTGCCCTCGGCGAAGAACTTTTTCTTCGGCGCGGTGATCGACTGCGTGGAGCGGTATGTGTGCGCCAGCGGCTACAAGCTGCTTTTGTGCGTGTCCGACCTGGACGTGAACAAGGAAGTGGAATATTTCCACATGCTGAAAAGCAACAAGGTGGCGGGGGTCATTCTGGCCAGCCATACCCAGAACCTGCCGGAGCATGTGAACCTGAGCAACCTGCCGCTGGTCACCATCGACCGCACGCTGGCGGATTCGGTGCCCAGTGCCTGCGCCGACAACTACGCCGGCGGCCGGCTGGCGGCGGAGCATCTGCTGGACGGCGGCTGCCGGCATCTGGCCTACATCAGCGGCAGCGCGGGCATCCAGATGGACGCCAACAAACGCTGGGTGGGCTTCTGCGACGTGTGCCGGGAGCGGGGGGCCGAGCCCCCGGTGATGGTGGACGCCAGCGAGCGGGACTTCATTGCCATGCGCTACGAGCCGCTGATCCACCAGCTGTTTCAGGACCACCCGCAGGTGGACGGGGTGTTCTCGTCCAACGATATCATTGCCGCCCAGGTGCTGCAATATTGCAGCCAGCAGGGCATTGCCGTGCCCGGCCGGATGAAGGTGGTGGGCTACGACGACACCGATCTTGCCTGCCTGACCACCCCGCCCCTGACCACCATCCACCAGCCGGTGGAGGACATCTGCCGCTGGGCGGTGGAGCGGATCGTGGCCGGCGAAAGCGCCGGGGAACCGGAAGCAAAGGTGTTCCCGGTGCGGCTGATCCATCGCCAGAGCAGCTGAGCCGTTCGCTTCTTCCTCCCCCATCATAAAAGATGCGGGGCAAAATGTCAATCGTTTGACATTTTGCCCCGCATACAAAATATGCCCCCGCTTTTGTGGATTTTTACCAAAAGCGGGGGCGTTGTTTTTTCATCGCGTTTTCCCTTTGCCGTTCCGTCCGCCAGCCCGGGCCTGGTCTGCTCTGCCTTTTCCCTCCCGGTGACCCACGCCCTTGCCGCTTTGCCGCCGGTTGCAGTTTTGCGCACGCCGCGTCTGCCTTTCTCTGCGGGATCCGCCCTTTTCGTTTAGCGAATTTTTATTCTTTATTTTTGCATAGTTCTTGCATTTTTAGAATATTTATGCTAATATCATGCATATAATCACAAAACGGCATGTTACAAGGAGGCCGTGAGAAAAGGGGGAGCGCCCGGCGCTGGCCGGGCCAACGGGATATGGAAAAACTTTGGGCAGGGCGGGCGCAGGCCGCCACCAGTAAAATCGCGGACGATTTCAACTCATCCATTCACATCGACTGCCGCATGTACCGGCAGGACATCACCGGCTCGCTGGCCCACGCGGCCATGCTGGCGGCACAGGGCATTTTGAGCAAAGCCGATCTGGATGCCATCACCACCGGGCTGGAGGGCATTCTGGCGGATCTGGACAGCGGCGCGCTGGCCATCGACCCCACCGCCGAGGACATCCACATGTTCGTGGAGGCGGAGCTGACCAAACGGGTGGGCGACGCGGGCAAGCGGCTGCACACCGCCCGCAGCCGGAACGATCAGGTGGCCACCGACCTGCGGCTCTATCTGCGGGACGCCTGCGCCGGGCTGCAGGGCCAGCTGAAGGAGCTGCTGGAGGCCATTTACGGGCAGGCCAGGGCCAATCAGGACGCCATCCTGCCCGGCTACACCCATCTGCAGCGGGCGCAGCCGGTGTGCTTTGCCCATCATCTGCTGGCCTGGGCGGCCATGCTGCAGCGGGACGTGACCCGTCTGCAGGACGCGGTCGCCCGCATGAACTACAGCCCGCTGGGCAGCTGCGCGCTGGCGGGCACCACCTACCACACCGACCGGGCCATGACCGCCGCGGCGCTGGGCTTCGACGGCGTGTGCCAAAACAGCATGGACGGCGTATCCGACCGGGATTTCTGCGTGGAGATTCTGAGCGCGCTGGCCCTTGTGATGATGCACCTTTCCCGCTTTTCGGAGGAGATCATCCTCTGGTCCAGCTGGGAGTTCAAGTTCGTGGAGCTGGACGACGGCTTCACCACCGGGTCCAGCATCATGCCCCAGAAGAAAAACCCGGACATGGCAGAGCTGGTGCGTGGCAAGACGGGCCGGGTGTACGGCGATTTAATGGGCACGCTGACCATGCTGAAGGGCCTGCCGCTGGCCTACAACAAGGACATGCAGGAGGACAAGGAGGCCATCTTCGACGCCATCGACACGGTGAGCCAGTGCCTTGGGGTGTTCGCGCCCATGGTGCGCACCATGAAGCCGCTGAAGGCGAACATGCACGCGGCGGCGCAGAAGGGGTTCATCAACGCCACCGATCTGGCGGATTACCTGACCTGCAAGGGCATGCCGTTCCGCAGCGCCTACAAGCTGACGGGCCAGCTGGTGGCGAAGTGCATCGCGGAGGGCAAGGTGCTGGAGGATGTGACGCTGACGGAATACAAGGCGCTGAGCGAGCTGTTTGATGAGGACGTATACGAAGCCATCGATCTTGCGGCCTGCGTGGCCCGGCGCACCAGCGAAGGCGGCACCGGCCCGACCTCGGTGACCGCCCAGCTGCAGCAGCTGGAAGCGTTTTTGGCGAAGATGTGAGGGATTTTGATAGAAAAAAGGAGCACCCCGGGTGCTCCTTTTTTGGTTATTTCTTGAGTGCTATTAGTCTCGGCGGAAAATATCACGGGTGTAAACTTTATCCTGCACATCATCCAGACAGTTGTCATAGCGATTTGCAATAATAGCCTGGGCTTGCGTTTTAAACATTTCCAAATTATTTACAACCAGACTGCCAAAGAAGGTTTCACCGTCTTTCAGAGTAGGTTCATAAATAATTACCGTAGCGCCTTTTGCCTTGATGCGTTTCATTACCCCCTGAATGGAGCTTTGACGGAAGTTATCGGAATTAGATTTCATGGTCAGGCGATACACGCCAATAATACATTCTTTTTCCTGACTTCTGTTATACTCACCATTGTTATAGTAATCATAATAGCCTGCTAAATGTAGCACCTGATCCGCAATAAAGTCCTTACGGGTACGGTTGGACTCCACAATCGCTTCAATCAAATTTTCCGGTACATCCTGATAATTGGCCAACAGCTGCTTGGTATCCTTCGGCAGACAATACCCGCCATAGCCAAAGCTGGGGTTATTGTAGTGACTGCCGATACGAGGATCCAGACACACCCCATTGATGATCTGCCTGGTGTCCAAACCTTTCATTTCTGCGTATGTATCCAGCTCATTGAAATAGCTGACGCGCAGAGCCAAATAGGTGTTAGCAAACAGCTTAACTGCTTCCGCTTCAGTAAAGCCCATGAACAAGGTCTCAATATCCTCTTTCAGCGCACCTTCCTGCAGCAAACCAGCAAAAGTGTGCGCTGCCTGCACCAAACGTTCGTCATTCAAATCCGTACCTACAATAATGCGGCTGGGATAAAGGTTATCGTAGAGAGCCTTGCTCTCGCGCAAAAATTCAGGGCTGAACAGAATATTTGTGCTGCTGGTCTTCTTTCGAATAGACTCGGTGTAACCCACGGGAATGGTGGATTTGATCACCATAATAGCGTTTGGGTTATACTCCATCACCAGCTGGATCACATTCTCCACCGCAGAAGTATCGAAGTAGTTCTTCTTACTGTCGTAATTGGTAGGGGCCGCAATGATCACAAAATCCGCGTCGCTATACGCTGCTTTTGCATCCAATGTGGCAGTCAGATTCAGTTGCTTTTCTGCCAGGTATTTTTCAATATACTCATCCTGAATGGGCGATTTCCGGCTGTTGATCAGCTCTACTTTTTCCGGGATGATATCCACTGCTGTAACGGTATGATGCTGCGCCAGCAGTACTGCAATGGACAGGCCGACATAACCGGTTCCGGCTACTGCGATCGTTAATCTTTCCATTTAAATCCTCTTTTCAGCACTTTGTTAGCAAACTCCATTAAAATTTCAACTCGAAGTGCGAATATTGTAATTCCATAAGTGGTTGCCCCTATAAAAACCAAAACAAACAGTCCAAAAAAATCTCCTATTGGGAACAGTGACTTTGCAAAACAAACTATTATTCCCATGATAATAGCAGCAACAGTGATTTTAACAATTTCACGCCAATACAACTTAACTCCAGCACCTTCAGCAAGCTTTCTACATTGCCCCCACATGAGCAATACAGTAACAGCAGCCGAAACACTTGTCGCTAGTGCTAACCCTCCGATACCAATTACTTTAGAAAGTGTTAAGTTAAGCACAATATTTACAACCATTCCTATCGCAGCATTAATCATAGGTAGTTTGGTGTTCCCATAAGCATAATAATATCGAGCCAAAAGTTCTCTGACACCTATAAAAACAATTCCAAAAGAGTAGAACGATAAAGCGGTAGCTGTTAGTACTATCGCATTTTCATCAAATGCACCTCGTCCAAAAAAAACTGCAATAATTTCCTGTGGGAGCACCAAGAAACCAACTGTAATAGGCAATAACAACACCAATAAAACTAATAGTGCAGTCTGAAAATTATCTTGCGCTATTTTTTTATTTCCTTTTGAAATATTTTCGGTTATTCGCGGATAAAAAACTGTCGCTATTGGTTGCGCAAATCCTCCTTGTATCAACATTATTAAACTATTTGCATAAGTGAGCGCAGAAATTCCACCGACCGCAACCTGGGAAGCGACTGATTTATCAACAAGTACATTAATTTCATTTACTGAAACTCCAAGTATTACTGGCCCTAGTAAATAAAAAAAATGTTTTAAATAAGAATCTTTCCAGTGAAAATTTAATTTTATTCGAAATTGTAATTTATGAATGGGGATAAAAAGAAACGCCATTTGAACTGCGGTAGCCAACGTACTACCAACGCTAAGGGCCAATATATTCCAACAAGCTCCAAGTACGATAGAACAAATTATAGCTATGCTATTAGGAATTGCTGCTGCTGCCGTAAAGCCAAAAATGTTATTCGCTTGAAGATAGCTGTTATAGACATAAATGACTGACGAAAAGTAGAGGCTGCTAATTCCAATACGAGTGAAGAGGACTGCTAAGTCTAAAGTATCTCCTGTGAATCCTGCTGCAAATAATTTAACAACCAAAGGTGTAAATAACCAGACCACTGCCATTGCAACTGTTGAAAAACTCAGTACCAATGTTAAGACTTTATTAGTAAAATCATCACATTCTTTTCGGTTGTGCTCATTTAACACTTTATAGTACACTGGAATAAAACATGTAGTTAGTCCAGTTCCCACAAATTGGAATATAGTTCCCGGGATCGTTTGCGAAATTAGATAAGCATCTGAAATTCCAGTAGTTCCAAAAAAGTACGATAAAAGTAGCTCTCTTACAAATCCAAGCACTTTTGCCAGTAAGGTAAAAAGAACCATTACGCTAATTGCTTTTCCCATAATACGACTCAAATCAAAACTTTGTTTCCAAACGTTACTCTTATACTTCGGCTCGAGGCAGTAAATAAATACCCCGCGAAAACGAAAATTGAAAGAATATAACTCATATAAGTCCAAGGAGACACAAAAAATCCATACACCAAAAAGAAAACATGTGCAACAAGAAATGCTGTCATTATCGGTCTTATCCTAGACGAAACATACATCTGTCCTACACAAAATCCACATATAAATGTTTTAATCCCTAAATAAGCGATATCTCCAACATATCCATAATCTTCGATAACTCCTCTAAACATTGTAAACACATTGCTAGAAGTACCTATGCCAGCTGTATAAACCCCTTGGACTTTTTCTGCCAAGCCTAAAAAATCAAACACTCCTAAATACGTTGCTTCACCTATTCTATATTCTGGTCTATATATTTCTCCACACCACCAATCAAACGATTGTACCGATCCAAAAGCGTAAATTTGAAATTTCCTCAAAGCAATTTCTAATGTATTTTGTGAAACTTCTCCCATCCGAAGAACCATTGAAAAGATCATAAAAACAAGAAAGCATATACAAATCACCAATAATAGGCAGACCATTCTAAATGATAACTTCAAAAATTTCTTTTGCTTAGAAAAATAGGCAACTAAATATGCACTCGCCCAAAGCATTCCAGCTCCAAGAACCACAGCTTTCGTATTAGTGAATAACACCATCAAAACCGCAGGAAACACGGTTGCTATAGCCCAAATTTTATCAGAAACACACCCATCGCTATATGCAAATGCATATCCACCGCAAGCAGGAGCAGCGTACACAAACACCAATAACACCTGTGTTAAGTTGTTCACAATTCCATTTCCACTATAACGTGCAACGGCAACAGTATTATTCATAGATGCTAATGTACTTAGCGAGCTAAAACTGCTAAGCTGGAATCCATAAAGTGAAATCTGATAAAAAAAAGCAACCAAACCTAATACAAGGCATACTTTTAAATACAACCATGATTGTTTTGAAACAGCTGTTGTTTTACACGTACATTGAAATTTGGAAGTAGCCTTTTTCCTCCCCAATCTCTCCATCAGCAGCATAACCCAAAATGCAGCATTGATCCATATAATGCCAATCATGCTAAACGAATAATATTCTTTCATGAAAACATATGAAAACAATACATATATCATCCAAAGGATTCCAGTCAAATAAGATAGCGAACCTATATTGCCCTGTATCTTTTTACCCAAGGCGACAAATAGCACCAAGGACGATATCATAAAAGCTATATTCATTTATGCTATCACCTTTTATTTTCATAATAATAAACAACTGACTTTTGAGCCTGCTTTTTCTGATTAACATTAGCCAATCTCATACTGCCATCTTCTTTATGAAAAACTCTAATCTGCGGAACGTAAAAAGTCGATACGCCTAATTTTTTTGCTTTTTTAGCAAGAAAAACTTCCTCGTAAAAAAGAAACATTTTTTCATCATATAGTGGATACATTTTCTCCACTGCTTCTCTCGAAATGATCAAAAACGCACCATGAGCGCTATATATCTTTTTTCTTTTCACACCTTTAAACAGATGTTGAAAAAACAATCTTTCGCTCTTCAACAAAGCAATTGCCATTAAGTCAAGAAATTGATTATCGTATTTGCATGCAACATATTGCATCTTTTCAATTAAAGGTCTGTAATAAGCCCAATTAGGATTTTGTCTTTTTCCTGTACTGCAAATAATTTCTGGCGCATATATCACAGGTTCTATCGGTTCATCGAGAAGATTAACATCAAGTTCCTCAATTACAGTATCTGAATTACATACAACTAAATAATCAAAACTATAATTTTGAACAGCATAATCAATGCCCGCATTATTTCCAGCACCATAGCCATTATTTGGCATTTCAACCAAATCAACATCGTCCGATTCCAAGGCTATTTTTCTTGCATCATTCAAAGATTTTTCATCAGCATAATTATTAACAAGAATAATTCTATAAGGCTCATTTTGCCTAATTATGCTTTCTCTTAAATCACTCAAATATTCGACAGTCTTATACAAAACCACGACATAAATAAATTTATATTTCTTCATACTTTTATACTCTTTGAATATCCAAAATTTTTCTTATTGTTTGATTGTAACTGAATTCATCTGCAATTTTTTCACCTTCCAATTCATGCACGAGACTATTTAACAATTCATTCAAAGAACTTTTGATTTCTTGTTCCTGATACGGATCGACAAACTTAACTCTTTCTGGATAATTACTTAGAAACTCAATTTGCCCCCCAGTTTTTGGACAAATGATCTTACATCCACAAAGCAAAGCTTCTACATAAGTAATTCCAAAAGACTCTGTCTCATTCAAAGAAATGAATATTTCCGCATTACGATAATACTCGTACATTTGATCATGCTCAATCTTTCCTAAAAAACAAGCGTTTATCCCATTTTTATAAGCAAGTTTCTCTAGTTCAACTTTCAACGGACCATCACCTGCAATATTAAGTTTATACTTTCTTTCCTGATTGTTCAGCAAAGAAAATGCGTTAATTATTCTGTCTACTCCTTTACCTTTTGCCAACCGGCCAGCAAACAATATGTTACCATTATTAGCATTCTTTATCCGTGGATTTTCTAAAACCTGTTCTCGATATTTTCTATCTACTCCAAGCCATGCTACACGATCACTTTTGATTCCCCAAAACTTATAATTCAATGCACTTGTGAAATAGCTGTTAGAGACAACTTCATCCGCTAATGAACACATCCATCTTTGAAAACAAGCAGCCAACAAAGTCTTAATCGCTCCATAAGAATCAAGATTAAAAAAACCATGCAAAAAATATATTTTTCTTATATCTGTATGTTTTTTTAACCCACTAAAATATCGTCCATACTTTAAGCTAGCAATTACCACATTAGGATGATAATCCTTTATAGTTTTCAATACTTTTCTTTTTTCAATCAACCTAGATGGAAGCTCATTCACGATCGGTATCTCATTATATTGCTCAGATATAATAACAACTTCGTGTCCTGCTTCAATAAATGCTTCTGCAATTCCTTCATCAAAGCTGGACACTCCTCCCCAATATTTGTTAGTACTGACTGGTCCTAAAATACATATCTTCATATTTCGCCTTTTGTCACACTTTCCTTTTATCAATTCCTATACCAGTACCCTTCACCCAAGCCCAACATCCAAGTTCATATAAGCTTCGAATCACATTGTGTCCTTCAATTTCATGGTATAGTTGCCAATGGTATTGGGCTTGCCGCAATTTATTACTAGACACTGACCCCTTACGTCCTAGCCGATATGCACCAAGAACCTCTTCCATTCCATAACAGTAGTCTACCTTTTTTAAAATTTTTAACCACAATGCAAAGTCATTTCTTTTCTTTATTAAAGGTACCTCAAACTTCCCCAGCGCTTCCTGATCATACATCACAGATAAATTACCAATCGGATTCGACAAACGGATCATTTTTCCATAATCTGTTTTTGGGGGCGGAATAAGCACTGTATGTAAATCGTTTCCGTTTTCACCTATCCACCTATATCCTGTTGCACTGAACTTCGCTCCCGTTTCTTCCATAAAAGCAATCTGCTTCTCCAGCTTGTTCGGCATCCACAGATCATCGCTATCAAGAAAAGCAACGTATTTTCCGGTTGCTCGCTTCATCGCTTCGGTGCGGGCAACTGCCGGGCCGCCATTCTTAGGCAAGCAATAGTAATGAATGTTCGGGTACTTTTCCAGATAGGGCTTGAGCACCTCTTTGGTGTTGTCGGTGCTGCAGTCATCCACGATTTGCAATTCCCAATCCTGTACAGTCTGGTGAATAACTGACTCAACCGACTCCGCAATAAACTTTCCGCAATTGTATGTGGGCATTATCACACTGACTAACATAATTTCCCATTCCTCACGCCGCAGTAGTGCCTGCGTTTTCTTTCTTTTGTGTCGCCGTCGTCTGGCCCTGGGCCACGCCTTCGGTGCTTTCCGCTTCGAACAGGATGCGCACCGTGGCGAACATGATCTTCAGATCCTCCACAAAGCTGGGGTTGGAAATGTACATCAGATCCATCTGCAGCTTGTCGTAGGGGGTGGTGTTGTATTTGCCGTATACCTGGGCGTAGCCCGTCAGGCCCGCTTTCGCCTGCAGGCGCAGCGCAAACTCCGGCAGCTCCTCTTCGTACTGGGCCGCAATCTCCGGCCGCTCCGGGCGGGGGCCTACCAGGCTCATTTCGCCCTTGAAAATATTGATCAGCTGCGGCAGTTCATCCAACCGGCATTTCCGAATGAATTTGCCAATCGGGGTAATGCGGTCGTCGTTCTCGCCGGTGGAAAGCCGGGCCACGCCGTCCTTCTCTGCATCTACTCGCATGCTTCGGAATTTTAATACATTAAACGTCTTTCCGTCCCTGGTCAGGCGGCACTGCTTATAGAAGGCCGGGCCGCCGTCGGTGGCCTTGATGGCGATGCCCACCGCCAGCATAATGGGCGACAGAACCACCAGCGCAAAGCCGGATACAAACAGATCGAACGCCCGCTTGATGAACAGATACTCCGGGTTGGGGTCGTACCGGCCCACCCGCAGCATGGGCAGGTGGAACATGTGCATCCGCTCGGCGCCGCTCATGATCACGTCACCGACGCGGGGGATCAGATACACCCGGATGTTCCGGGCCACACACTGCTTCAGAATAATGTTCCGCTCGTGGAAATGGATGCCGCACAGGAACACCACCTCCACGCCGTCCAGAATGCGCAGCTTATCGTTCAAAGCGCTGTCCACATCGGCGGTGGCGGTCACATGGAACCGCTTTTCCAGGCCGTACTCCTGAATCAGCTGCTCCATGCCCTCGCGCATGTCGTAAATTACTGCGGTTTTCTGGGCCTTATACCGGCCGAAATACCACTGATGAGCCAGCGTGCACCACAGCCCGGCCAGCGCCACCTGCACCGCGAACACGCCCAGCATGGGCAGCACCGGCGGGAAATGTTTGGTCAGCAGCCAAGTGACCAGATACATGATGCCGTCCGCAATCAGGGCGGACAGCGCCTGCGACATGAGCATCTCGGAAATGCGGCTCAGCGTGATGCGGAACCCCTCGTAGATGCGCCCGTATGTAACATACAGCCCAAAGAACAGGGCGATCACCAGCCAGTTCCCCTTCTGAAAATAGGGCTCAGCCAGATTATCCGCATACGCCAGATACCAGCACACCCCGAACGGAATGGTGAGCAAAACCGCATCCAGCAGCTTGACCACCCGCAACATTGTGTTATGCCGTAAACGATTCATCATTCCCTCTCCTTATATCCATAATTGCTCAGCATGAGCGGGGTGCTGTTATTCCCCGCAATCTGTTCCCGCTGATTATTTTAACCATACGCGATAACTCATCAACATTTTTAACGCAAAATACCCCGGGCGGCCGGGCTGCCCAGGGGGATTCTGCGTTGGCGGTTTTCCGTTTGCGTCTGCCGGGCGGCGCCGAGCCGGCGTTTGCCGTTTTGCCTGCAGTTCGCCCTGGCAAACACAGCCGCTGCCTCTCCCCCTGTTTTGCGGGTGCTGCGCTGAAAATTGCCGTGTCCTTTTCGCTTTACCGTAAAAGGAAAGCGAAGGTACTGATGGTTATATGTCAGTATTTTAATCATAACGCAATTTGCATCTTTTTTCAATGAAAACGGTGGAATTAAGTGCAGATTCGGCTAATTGGTAAAAAAGCTGACTGAAAAGCGAATAATATTGATTTTTCTGCTGGAAATCCCCCTTCTTTTCCTCTTTTTCCCTGGATGGACATATCCCTGTACCCCCATGCTTTTTTGCAGGATATTCCACCGGATTTGCTCCATCGGCTTTTGGCCCGTTTCACCCGCTTCAAACTGGAAAATTTTCCTTGGTCATTCCATGGAAAAATCGCGCATTTTATTGACAAATGTGTCAAACTTGTGTACCATTTCAACTAGATAACCCGGCAACGCATCTTCCTATTAAAATAAGTAAACGGAATGCAAAAGGAGAACATCATGAGCCAATCCAAACAGACCGCCCTGGTTATTATGGCAGCGGGCATCGGAAGCCGTTTCGGCGGCGGAATCAAGCAGCTGGAGCCCGTGGGCCTGCACGGCGAAATCATCATGGACTATTCCATTCACGACGCCATTGAAGCGGGCTTCAACAAGGTGGTCTTTATCATCCGGCACGACATTGCCGAGGCCTTCCGCGAGGCCATTGGCGACCGGATCGCCGCCACCTGCGCCCGCCTGGGCGTGGAGATCGCCTACGCCTATCAGGAGAAGGAAAACCTGCCTGAGGGCGTATCCCTGCCCGAAGGCCGCACCAAGCCCTGGGGCACCGGCCAGGCGGTTCTGGCCTGCAAGGGTCTTCTGAACGAGCCCTTCGTGGTAATCAACGCCGACGACTACTACGGCAAGGAAGCCTTCGTGAAGATCCACGACTTCCTGATTCAGGACCACGGCGACAGCGAGCTGTGCATGGCGGGCTTCGTGCTGAAGAACACCCTGTCTGAGAATGGCGGCGTGACCCGCGGCATCTGCCACATGAACGAAACCGGCTACCTGACCGACGTGGAGGAGACCTCCAATATCGTAAAGACCGCCACCGGCGCCGAGGTTGAGGGCAAGCCCGTGGACGCGGACTCTCTGGTTTCCATGAACATGTGGGGCCTGACCCCCGCCTTTATGGACCTGCTGGACAAGGGCTTTGTGGAGTTCTTCGCCAACACTCCGGACGACAAAATCCTGAAGGCCGAGTACCTGCTGCCCATCTACATCGACCAGCTGCTCAAGCGCAGCGCGGTGTCGGTGAAGGTGCTGAAAACCGACGACAAGTGGTTCGGCGTGACCTACAAGGAGGACAAGGACTTCGTTGTGGCCAGCTTCCGTGCGCTGATCGAGGCGGGCGTTTACAAGGAGGATCTGTTCAGCGACCTGTAAGCCGCTGTACTCCGGTGTTTTCGCCAAAACACCCCAACAAAACTGCAACATCAAAAGGCGGCTGCCTTCCCAATTCGGGAAAGGCAGCCGCCTTTTTCTGCGTTTTTCCGCTCTGGCCGGATTTGGGGCAAAGGCCCGGGGCTCCGCTTCAGTGCGGTCGGAACCCGGGGCTTTATTCTTTTCAGCTGGCGTATCCGGTCATTCGCCGGGCGAAGCTGCCGGCGGGGTTCTGCCTGCCCAGCACAGGGCCAGCGCCTTCAGCAGCCGGTCCATGTCGATGGGCTTGGACACATGGGCGTTCATGCCCGCGGCGGTGGTGCGGTCCACATCCTCGGCAAAGGCGTTGGCGGTCACCGCCACAATGGGCACGGTGGCCGCGTCCGGCCGATCCAGCCGGCGGATGGCCCGGGCGGCATCGCAGCCGTCCATCACCGGCATCTGCATATCCATCAGGATGGCATCCACCGAATAGGGGGCCGACCGCTGGAACTTTTCCACCGCCTGCTTGCCGTTGGCCGCGCTGATCACCTGGGCGCCGCTCATGGTGAGCAGCTCGGTGACGATCTCCATGTTCAGCTCGTTGTCCTCGGCCACCAGAATGGTCTGGCCCGCCAGCGAAGCGGCGGGGCTGGCCGCCGGGGCCGCGGCGGAGGCTGCCGCCCCGATCACCGGGCCGGCGTGCTGCTCCACCACCTCCAGCGGCAGGGTCACGGTGAACCGGCTGCCCTTGCCCACGGCGCTTTCCACCGTGATTTCACCGCTCATCTGCTGCACCAGACTTTTCACAATGGGCATGCCCAGACCGGTGCCCTCGGTGGCGCGGGGGGTGAAGTGGGTCTCGCGGGAATAGGGCTCGAAGATGTGATTCAAAAATTCCTCGCTCATGCCGATGCCGGTATCCGCCACCACGATCTGATACTTGCTGTGCTTCTGGTAGTCGAACTGGCGCACCTCCACCCTGATTTCGGCGCCCTCGCAGCTGTATTTCAGCGCATTGGAGAGCAGGTTGTTCATGATCTGGCCGATCTTGAAGGAGTCGCCCTTCACCACCGGATTCTTCAGCTGCATGGACAGCTCAAACCGCTTGTTCTGGCGCTCGGCCTGAGCGCGGAACATCTCGCACACCTCGGTCAGGTATTCGTTCAGGTCGAATTCCTTCACGTCCAGCGCGCTCTTGCCCGCCTCCAGCTTGGCCATCTCCAGAATGTCGTTGATGAGCATGAGCAGCTGTTTGGCCGCAAACTCCACCTTTTTGATGTAGCCGGTGACCTTTTCCGCGTCGCCCGGCTCCCGGCGGATCAGCTCGGAGTAACCGATCACCGCGTTCAGGGGGGTGCGCATGTCGTGGGACATGGTGTTGAAGAAGGTATTGCGGGCCCTGGCGCTGGTTTTGGCGGTGTCCAGCGCCTCCTGCAGAATCATCATGTGCTGCATCTGCTGGCGCTTTTCCACGTCCACATCCTTGAAGCAGAGGATCACCTCGCCGGGCAGGATGTGCTTCTGGTAGATGGTGCGCACGTTCACCCAGTGGTAGCTGCCGCCGAACATGCGCTGGTAGTCGCCGCCGTAGTCCACCACGTTTTCCTTCACCCGCTGGGCAATGCTCTTGAGCGAGAAGTCCTGCTCGAACTCGGCATAGGCCTCCGGGTGCACCCGCTTTTTCACCTGAGCCAGCAGCTGCTCGTAGTCGCCGCTCTCGTCAAAGCTGCCCCGCAGATCCGGCGAGGTCTTGATGGCCCGGTAGGTGCCGGCCGCAAAATCCACCCGGTAGATGGCAAAGAAGGAATCGCTGAGCACCCGGATGGTCTTTTCGGTCTCGGCCAGCCGGCGCAGGTTCAGAATATCCCGCACCACCATGAACAGCAGGGTCACAAAGGCAATGAGAGCCACGCCGATCAGGGAATAGATCAGCGGATCTCTTTCGCCCATCAGCACCTCCTGGGTGGGGATGGTCATCACCACGGTCCAGCCGTTGTCCATCTCGGCATAGTACACGCCCCGGGCCACGCCCTGGGGGTCGGTGATCTGGGCGTCGTAGGCAAAGAGGCTGCCGTCCCGCACGCCGCTGATCAGCTGCTCGGCATACACCGGGTCGGTGGCCTGCCGGTCGATCAGCCGGTAGAGCAGCCCGCCGTCGGTATCGAACAGATAAAAATGATAGGTGGAGGGCAGGCCGATCTCCAGATCCAGCACGTCGCCCTGGTTGATGTACACATCCATGGCCAGCACGTCGCCCTCGGTCTCCATGGCCTTGGACAGGGTGAAGATCTGGTCGCCGGTGATGGCATCCTCGTATACGTCGCTGAACACGATCTCGCCGGGCGAGGCCATCGCGTTCTGATACCAGTCGGTGCTGGTATAATCGTAGTTGCTGTCGCCGGCCCAGGGGTTGGCGGCCACGATCTGCCCCCCGATCACCGCGTACAGGTCGGCCACATGGCCGCCGAACACCTCGTCCACATTCTGCTGGTACTGCTCCATGCCGTGCTGCAGGGTGTCCCAGTCCATCTGGCCGGTGATTCCCTGCCCGGTATACAGCCAGGCCATCTGAAAGACCCGGGCGAAGCTGTCCAGCCGGCTCTGGGGCTCGCGGGCGTAGCTCTCCGCCAGCGACATGCCCATCTGCTGGGTGTTGCGCATCATTTTATCCCGCACAAGGCCGATGCCCACCAGCAGAAGAGCCGCCACCACCACCAGTGTGGTGATGCTCAGCACAATGCTGTTCAGCGCCCGGCGCTGCTGCTTTTCCATGCGTTGTTCCCCTCTTTCCCGCCGGGTGCCCGGCGGCCTTTTTCCATGTTACAGTGTACCACAGTTGGCTTTTTTGCGCCAGTGCCCCGCATCACACACCCGCCGGGTGGGTAAAATGGGTCTGCCGGTAGGCCCGGGGCGAGATGCCGTACACCGATTTGAAGGCCCGGGAAAAATGCAGGGGGTTTGCGTAGCCCACCATGGTGCTGATGGTACTCACCGGCTGGGTGGTCTCCTTCAAAAACTGGGCCGCCTGGGCCATGCGGTAGTGGAGCAGAAACGCCTGGGGGCTTTCGCCCATGGTGTCGCGGAAGAGCTTGCCGAAGTAGCTCCGGTTCAGCCCGCAGAAGGCGGCGATGTCCTCCACCGACACGTCCCGCTGGTAGTTCTGCTCAATGAAGGAAAGCGCCTCCTTCATATAAAAGTCCCGCAGGCGGCGCTGGCTCTGGTGCTGCCTTGCCGCCGAGGATTCCACCAGCTGGTCCAGAAACAGAAAGCCCCGGCCGATCTGCCGGATGGGGCTGGCCTCGCCGTCCTGCACGATCTGCAGCATGCACTCCCGCAGCTTTTCGCCCCCGGCCCGGGTGGCGGGGGTGTAGATGGGCTTTGCCGCGCCCAGGCCCGCCAGGCTCAGGCTTTCCCGCACGCGCAGGCCGTCGAACTCGATCCAGGTATACTCCCAGGGGTCGGCCTCGTCCGAGGCGTAGGTGGTGGTCTGGCCCGGCATAATCAGAAACCCCTCCCCCGGCCCCACCGGATACACATGCTCGCCCACATACAGCCTGCCCTGCCCGCCGATGATATAATGGAACAGATAGTGGTTGCGCCGGTGCGGCCCGTAGGAGTGCAGCGGCTCGGTGCGCTCCCACCCGTACTGATACAGGTTCAGATCCACAAAGCGTTCGTCCTGAAACACGTGGAAAATCAGCTTGTTGCCGGCATCCGGCCCGAATGCGGTGGGCATATTGCCATTCCTCCCTCATTTTGTCCGTTTTTCTGATTATATACCATAATGCTGGATAACTTCAAGTAAAATGGCCCGAATCAGCTAAATTGAGAGATAAAAACCAGCAAAATGATATTTATCTTTCATCTGTCAAATCGTATAATAAACACAGCCAAAAGGGAAATAAATTGTATATGGTGCACATTGTACAAAACGGCTCCCAATTTTTCAGCACAACAGCGAAAGCCGCGCTTTCCAGCTGCCCGCACCCGGCCGAGCGGGCGGCGGAAACGGGCGGCAGCCGCACAGGAACAGGAGGAAACAAGCAATGAGTTTGATGCGCAGACTGGCATGCGCCGCACTGAGCGTCTGCCTGGCCGCGGGGCTGGCCACCGGGCTGACCGGTTGCGGCGAAAGCTCGGACGGCACCGTGAACCTGACCTTCCAGATCTGGGACGTGGCCCAGCGCGACGGCATGCAGGCCATGTGCGATGCCTACACCGCCCAGCACCCCAACGTGAAGATCGAGGTGCAGGTGACCAGCTGGAACGAATACTGGACCAAGCTGGAAGCCGCCGCCATGAGCAACAAGATGCCGGATATCTTCTGGATGCACACCAACGAGATTCTGAAGTACGCCGACAACGGCAAGCTGGCAGACTGCTCCGACATTGTGGACACCGAGCACTTCTCCGACATTTCTCTGGCCAACGCCAGCGGCTCGGACGGCAAGCTCTACGGCGTGCCCAAGGATAAGGACACGGTGGGCCTTGTTTATAATAAGGAAATGTTCGATCAGGCGGGCGTTGCCTACCCGGACGAGACCTGGACCTGGGATGACCTGGTCAGCGCCTCTCAGGCCATCTACGACGCCACCGGCAAATACGGCTACATGGCCTACGGCGACGACCAGCTGGGCTACTGGAACTTCGTGTACCAGGCGGGCGGCAGCATCCTCACCGGGGACAACACCCGCGCCAACTTCACCGACCCGGCCACCCAGAAGGGCATGGAGTTCTACATCGGCCTGCAGAGCTACGACTGGTGCCCCGATCAGAACTACTTCGCGGAAACCGCGCCCGGCGCGGCCTTCTTCTCCGAGAAGGGCGCCATGTTCTTTGAGGGCAACTGGAACATCCTCACCGAGCTGCAGAACTACCCCGACATGGTGGGCAAATGGGACGTGGCCGTGCTGCCCGCCTGCCCCGACCCGGTGAGCGGTGACGGCCGGGCCACCATCTCCAACGGCCTGAGCTACGCCACCGGCGCAAACAACAAGCATCTGGACATCGTCAAGGACGTGCTGAAGTTCTTCGGCAGCGAGGAAGGCCAGCGCATCCAGGGCGAGAGCGGCGCCGCCATTCCCGCCTACGAGGGTCTGGAAGAGACCTGGGTGGGCGTGTTCGACGAGTACCCCATCAACGTGCAGTGCTTCATCGACATGTTCGATTACAGCGTGCAGAGCGTGAACAACGCCGCCCGCCCCGAGTGGAAGAGCAAGGTCAGCGACACTCTGCTCAAGATCTATTCCGGCGAGCTGGATCTCTCCACCGGTCTTGCAACCATGCAGCAGATCGTGGATGAGGCCAGCGCCGAATACTACGAATAAAGGAGGGCATTCCGCGTGAAGAAAACTTCCAAGCTGTCCCGCGACGGCGCTGTCTGGGGTCTGGTGATGGTGGCCCCCACCATCATCGGTCTGCTGGTGCTGAACATCTGGCCGTTCATCGAGACCATCTACATGAGCTTCTCCAAGTCCAAGGCCTTCGGCACCTTCGAGTTCAACGGCCTGGATAACTACATCGAAATGTTCCAGAGCACCGAGTTCTGGAAGGCAACCTGGAACTCCATCTACTTCTGCATCCTCACCGTGCCCGTGGGCGTGTTCCTGGCGCTGCTGGTGGCGGTTCTGCTGAACGCAAAGCTCAAGGGCCGCACCGCCTTCCGCGCCATCTTCTTCCTGCCCATGGTGGTGGCTCCCGCCGCCGTTGCCATGGTGTGGAAGTGGATCTTCAACACCGAGTACGGCATCATCAACAGCATTCTGGGCCACAACGTGCGCTGGCTCACCAATCCGTCCATCGTGCTGATCACCTGCGCCATCGTGGCCATCTGGAGCGCCATCGGCTACGACGCGGTTCTGCTGCTGTCCGGCATTCAGAACATCTCCGCCAGCCTGTACGAGGCCGCTTCTCTGGACGGCGCCACCAAGGTGCAGCAGTTCTTCCACATCACCCTGCCCATGGTTTCGCCCACCCTGTTCGTGGTGCTCATCATGCGCCTGATGTCCTCTTTGAAGGTGTATGACCTGATCTACATGATGGTCGATCAGTCCAACCCCGCCCTCACCAGCGCCCAGAGCCTGATGTACCTGTTCTACCGGGAGAGCTTTGTGGCCGGCAACAAGGGCTATGCGTCCGCCATCGTCATCTGGACCGTGCTGCTCATCGGCATCGTTACCCTGCTGCAGTTCGCGGGCCAGAAAAAATGGGTGAATTACGAGGTGTAAATCATGCGCACACAAACAAGCAATACCCTGAACAAGACCCTCACCTATGTGGCACTGATCCTGGGCAGCGTGGTTATGATCTTCCCCTTCGTTTGGATGCTGCTCACCAGCTTCAAGACCCAGGCCGAGTCCATGGCGGTGCCGCCCCAGCTGCTGCCCAGCCAGTGGAATCTGGACAACTACGTCACCGCGCTGGCCAGCCTGCCCTTCGTGAACCTGTATGTGAACACCGCCCTGCTCATCGTGTTCCGCGTGCTGTGCGCGGTGATCTTCAGCTCCATGGCCGGCTACGCCTTCGCCAAGCTGGATTTCCCCTTTAAGAAGGCCCTGTTCACCATCGTGCTGGTGCAGATGATGCTGCCCAGCCAGATCTTCATCATTCCCCAGTACTTAATGCTGGCCCGCATGGGCCTGACCAACACCATCTTCGCGCTGGTGTTCCCGGGCCTGGTCAGCGCCTTCGGCACCTTCTTTTTGCGCCAGACCTATCTGGGCATTCCGGGCGAGATTGCCGAGGCCGCCTATCTGGACGGCTGCAACAAGTGGCAGACCTTCACCCGCGTCATGTTCCCCCTCACCGGTTCCAGCATGGCCGCGCTGGCCATCTTCACCGCGGTGTTCGCTTACTCCGACCTGATGTGGCCGCTGATCTGCAACATCGACCTGAACATGATGACCCTGTCTGCCGGTCTGTCCACCCTGAACGGCCAGTACACCACCAACTTCCCGGTTCTGATGGCCGGCAGCCTGCTGGCCATGATCCCCATGGTGATCCTGTATCTGATCTTCCAGAAGCAGTTCATCCAGGGCATCGCCATGACCGGCGGTAAGTAAACTTCCCCTTATCACGGCAGGCGGCCGGTTGAACCATACGGCCGGCCACCCACCTCGTGTTGTTTTATCCCGTTTTTTCAAAAGCAGTGCCGCGCCATCCACGGCGAACGCCGCAGGCGGCACTGCCCAGCCGGGCCCCAGCCGGGCCCGGCCCGATTCCAAACTTCAGGAGGACCCCTGTATGGGCATTCAATTCGACGCCGCCGCGCGCACCTTTACCCTTTCCACCCGCAGCACCACCTACCAGATGGGGCTGGATCATCTGGATCGTCTGCTTCACCTCTACTACGGCCCGGCCATCGGTCAGGGCGATCTGGCCGCCATGTATCCCCCGGCCGACCGGGGCTTCTCACCCAACCACAACGCCGACCGGGAGCGCCGGGGCATCTCGCCGGACGTGCTGCCTCAGGAGTACACCGGCTGCAACACCGGCGACTTCCGCCTTTCCTGCCTGGTGGTGCGGGAGGAAAACGGCGCTGCCGGGGCCGAATGGCACTACGCGAGCCACAGCATTCAGAAGGGCAAATACGCCCTGACCGGCCTGCCCGCCGCCCACGACGAGGAAAACGAGGCCGAGAGCCTGTGCATCCGCATGGAGGACAGCGTGACCGGCCTTGCGCTGGAACTGTGGTACGGCGTATTCGAGCGGCAGGACATCATCACCCGGGCCGCCCGGCTGGTGAACGACGGCAGCCAGACCCTGCGGCTGGAAAAGGCCGCGTCCATGTGTCTGGACCTGCCCTTCGGCCGGTGGGATATGATTCACTTCCACGGCCGCCACGCCATGGAGCGCCGGATGGAGCGCACCCCCCTGATGAACGCCATCCAGACCGTGTCCTCCACCCGCGGGGCCTCCAGCCACCACCACAACCCCTTTGTGATCCTGTGCGACCGCAAGGCCACCGAGGAGCACGGCCTGTGCTACGGCGTGATGCCGGTGTATTCCGGCAGCCACCGCACCGACGTGGAGGTGGACCAGAACGGCCTGACCCGCATCGTGAGCGGCATTCACGACGAGCGGTTCAGCTGGCAGCTGGCCCCCGGCGAGGCCTTCATCGCCCCCGAGGTGATTCTGGCCTGCACCGAAAACGGCCTGACCGCCCTGTCCCAGCAGTATCACCGGTTCATCCGGCACAACGTGTGCCGGGGCGAGTTCCGGTTTGCCCGCCGCCCGGTGCTGATCAACAACTGGGAGGCCACCTATTTTGACTTTGATTCCGACGCCATCGTGCGCATTGCGGAAAAGGCCGCGGCTCTGGGCGTGGAGATGCTGGTGCTGGACGACGGCTGGTTCGGCAAGCGCAACGACGACAACAGCGGCCTGGGCGACTGGTTCGTGAACGAGAAAAAGCTGCCCGGCGGCCTTTCTCCCCTGATCGACCGGGTGAACGCGCTGGGCATGAAGTTCGGCATCTGGGTGGAGCCGGAGATGGTGAGCGAGGATTCCGATCTGTATCGGGCTCATCCGGACTGGGCGCTCACCCTGCCGGGCCGCGCCCCTGCCATGAGCCGCAACCAGCTGGTGCTGGACATGGGCCGGGACGACGTGGTGGACTACCTGACCGAGCGGCTGACCGACCTGCTGGCCAACAACAACATCGCATACGTGAAGTGGGACATGAACCGGAACATGACCGACGTGTACAGCCGGGTGCTGCCCGCCGACCGGCAGGGCGAAGCGGCCCACCGGTACATGCTGGGCGTTTACAAGCTGCTGGAAACCCTGACCACCCGGTTCCCCCATGTGCTGTTCGAGGGCTGCGCCGGCGGCGGCGGACGCTTTGACGCGGGCATGCTGGCCTACTTCACCCAGATCTGGTGCAGCGACGACACCGACGCCATCGAGCGGCTGGTGATCCAGCACGGCACCTCCTTCGGCTACCCGGTGAGCAGCATGGGCGCCCATGTGTCCGCCTGCCCCAACCACCAGACCGGCCGCACCACGCCTCTGTGGACCCGTGCGGTGGCCGCCATGGCCGGCACTTTCGGTTACGAGCTGGACCTGAACAAGCTGAGCGACGAGGAAGCCGCCCAGGTGAAGGAGCAGATCGCCTTCTTCGACAAGCACTACCAGCTGATCCAGAATGGCCTGTACTACCGGCTGACCGACCCCACCGAGGAGGAGCGGTACGCCGCCTGGCAGTTCGTGGATGAGGAGCAGGGCGAGACGCTGGTAAATCTGGTGCTCACCCATCCGGAGGCCAACGCCCGCCCGCTGCACCTGTGGCTGCGGGGCCTTGCGCCGGACGCTCTGTACCGGGTGGAAAGCCTGGACATCCACGGCTGCCACGCAGCACCCCAGGCCGGGCTGGATCTGGCCATGGAAGGCGTGGGCAAGGTATACAGCGGCAGCACCCTGATGCACGCCGGCTACCCCCTGCCCCAGCTGGCCGGCGACTACCCCAGCGTGCAGATGTATGTAAAGCGCGTATAAGCGAAACGGGAAGAGAGAGAAAAGGGAAAAGAAAAAGCCCGGAGCAGGGAAAGCCCGGGCAGGGCGCACAGCGCCAACATAGAGGGATGGATAACCCCCGGCGGCAGATTGCCGCCGGGGGTTTTGTGGTTTCTTTTACCGGATGGGATCATTCAAGCCGAAGTGGAAGAACGAGGTTTTGGAGAAATCCCGTTCAGGATTGTTCTGGATATCCAGGGCATAGCTGATCGTCTCGTTAAAGCCGTCTTCGCCTTCCTCATCCGGGACATAGCTGGCGCAACCCATGGCCGCATAGACCAATCCGTCGTACCCGTCCGGAATTTTCAGGATGTAAGTACCGGTGCAGATCCCCAGTTCCTGATCGCCGTCCTCGGACGACATTACCTCCCACTCCCAACTGTTTTCCTTGCTGTACTCCACGGTGTATTCCACACCGTTCACTGTGATCGTGTTGCTGTAATCAAAGCCTTCGTTATCGGACAGGTTCTGGGAGGGGAATTTCATTCCCGTATACAAGTCGTAAAGACCGTTGGCAAAACTCACGGTCGTATAGCCCGCCTGATAATCTTCCAAAGGAACCTTTGTCACGGTGCGCACTTTCCGGACGATGGTGGAATAACCATCCTCCTGCGACTGCAACAGGGGAGATTCCAGTGTCACCGTGCAGGGAACCACGATCTGCGTGGCGGGATCGTCCGGCATAAAGGCGATGGCAGTGGTCTCAATGGGGCCGCGCCCCTCCAATACTTCCAAATTATTCTGGGTGAAATAGTCCGTGAATCCGGTTTCGGACCCGGACGCGGGCGTTTCGGACCCGGAGGCCGCCGCCTGGGAAGAGGCGGAAGCGGCCGCCACGGAGGAACTGGCCACGGACGAGCTGGCCGGTGAAGAGCTGGACGCAGAAGCTGGATTCACCTCAACAGAGGGGGCCTGACTGCAAGCGCAAAGTGAACAGGCGGCGAGTGACAACATCGCCATAGACAACATTCGTTTCATTCCGTATTCCTCCTTCTATCGAACCGTAAAACGGCCGGATAAAATTACAACAATCCAGATCCTCCCAAAGCATCCAGGCCAGGCAGACAAAAGCATCCCGTCTTGCCGCCATGTGCGCCCGCAAAACCAATTTTCGCCGGAATTCGCCACACTGCCACAGCGATGATCGGCGCAAGAATGTGTTAGGAATGTAAATAATTTCTTAACGTTTTCATTGTAGCACTCGCATGAATTTCTGTCAATTCTGGTCAGACCGCACACAGCCTCCTTTTTAGCCGCACGCTGGATCTGGCAGAAAGTAAACTTTCGGGAACCGAAAATTCTCCCATCTGGCGATGCCCTTTCTTCCCTTCAGGATGATGCCGGGGGTTTGTGCTTTTTATTCGTCGCTGCCTTCCAGCAAAAAGGTCACCTTCCAGTTGCCCTCGGTGAGCAGACCGGCGGTATAAAAATCACCGGCCAGGCGGCAGTCCGCCAGCGTCTGGGGCGTGCCGGAGAACACATATTCCATGTAATCCACCCGGTTTTCGCCCTCCCCTTCCCGGAAATAGCCCAGAAAGTCGCAGAAGGTTTTTTCGCTCTCCGGCCCCAGCAGATAGACCTCGGCGTTGTTGTCGTTCTGCTGCCGGTTTTTCACCGCCAGCTGGATGTGCAGCCCGTCCGCCGCCCAGGCCGCGCCGGTGAGCGAAAAGCCCTCCACCGGAAAGTCCTTCTGCCCCTCCCCCGGCACCAGCGCGTCAAATGCATCCGGCGCGTTTCCCGACGGCGAGCCATAGCCGGTGAGGGTCACCGGCCGGGTTTCGGCGTTCTGGGGCAGCCGGGCCAGATCCAGCGGAATCTCCACCTGTTCATACGCGGCTTTGCGGCTGAGAAATTTCTTTAAGGAAAAGGTGACCTTCTCCCCCTGCCAGCTCTTCCCGTCCGCCCGGGTGATGCGCAGCCGGAACAGGGCGGTGCCGGTAGCTTCGTCGTACCCCGCCAGCTCACAATGGGCGCTCTGGTCCGCCGGGCTGCGGATGGAATAGCTGTCGAACAGGTCGGTGGTCGCGTCCACCCGGCTGCCCGTCCGATCCTGCAGGGCCACCCACACCTCTGCCGTATCGCCCTGCACCGCCGCCGACACCACCTCCATCCGGATGCCGCTGTCCTCGTCGCTTTCCCGCACCGGCTGCAGGTACTGGGCCGCCGCCGGGGATGCCCGATACAGCAGCGTGTACGCCGGTTCCACATTGGCGGCAAGGGCGGGCAGGCCCAGCGCCAGCGCAAGGCAGGCCGCCACCGCCGCCAGCGCCGGACGTTTTGGAAGGCGCACCGCCCGCCGGGGCCGCTCCTCCTTCAGCCGGTGCAGCAGCCGCTGCCGGGCGTCCTCCGGCATGCGAATGCCCCGCACCGCCCGGTTTAGTCGTTCCTCGTCCATCTAGCCTTCCTCCCTTCCGTATGCCTGTTCCAGCAGCTTTCTGCCCTTTTGCAGCCGCATCTTCACCGCCGAGGGGGTGCGGCCGATCATGGGGGGCGATCTGGCCGGTGGAGTAGCCCTCCACATAATGCAAAAGCAGCACCACCCGGAATTTCTCCGGCAGACTCATCAAAGCCTCCAGCACCGCCCGATCCCCGGGCTCGGCGCACCGGCCCGCCACCTCCTCCAGCCCGGTGTGGGGATGGCGCAGCCGAAACCGCCGCAAATCTCGGCAGCGGTTGGCCGCCACCCGGATCAGCCAGGCCTTTTCGTGCTCCCGGCTGGCAAACGCCGGAGCCTTTTGCAGATAGCGCAGCAGGGTGTCCTGCACCGCGTCCTCCGCGTCCGCCCGGCTGCCCAGCGCCACCAGACACAGCCGGTAGAGCATGTCGCCGTACTGCTCCACCACCCGCTCCGCTTCGCCGGGCGGCGGGGTAAATTGCTCCATGATTCCCACTCCCTTCTGTAAGAAATACGCACAGGATGCCCCTTGCGGTCAATTTCCGGGCAAATATTTTTCGCCGGGGCAAAAAAACGCCGCCTCCCGATGTTCGGGAAGCGGCGCGTTTGCCGTTATTCAGTTGGCAGGTCAGCCCTCGGCGCTTACGGTGGCGATGCTCAGCTCGCGCAGCTGCTTTTCGTCCACGGTCTCGGGGGCGCCGCTCATCAGCTCGCTGGCGTTCTGCACCTTCGGGAAGGCGATCACGTCGCGGATGGAATCCCGCTTCAGCATCAGCATCACCATGCGGTCCAGGCCGTAGGCCATGCCGCCGTGCGGGGGTGCGCCGTACTTGTAGGCGTCCATCAGGAAGCCGAAGCTCTCGCGGGCCTTCTCCTCGGTGAAGCCCAGAGCCTTGAACATCCGGTCCTGCAGGGCAGGGTCGTTGATGCGGATGGAACCGCCGCCCAGCTCGCAGCCGTTCAGCACGATGTCGTAGGCGTTGGCGTAGCACTTGCCGGGCTCGGTCTCCAGCTTGTCCATGCTGTCCTCGGTGGGCATGGTGAAGGGATGGTGCATGGCCATGTAGCGGCCCTCTTCCTCGCTGTACTCGAACAGGGGGAACTTCACCACCCACAGGAAGTTGAACTTGTCCGGGTCGATCAGCTCGCAGCGGCGGCCAACCTCCAGACGAACCTGGCCCAGAGCGGTGCAGGCGCGCACGTTGTCCGCGTCGCTGACCACCAGCAGCACGTCGCCGGTCTCGGCGCCGGCGGCGGTACGCAGGGCGGCCTTCTCTTCCTCGGTGAGGAACTTCTCGAAGCTGGAGGTCTCGCCGTCCGCGGTCAGGCGGGTGTAGGCCAGGCCCTTGGCGCCGTAGGTCCTGGCCACGTCGCCCAGCTTGTCGATGGTCTTGCGGGTCAGCTTGTCGGCCAGGCCCTTGCAGTTGATCAGGCGAACGCTGCCGCCGGCCTCGATGGCGCCCTTGAAGGGGGCGAACTCGCTGGAACGCACCGCGCTTGTCACGTCGATGATCTCCAGACCGAAGCGGGTGTCGGGCTTGTCGGAGCCGTAGCGGGCCATGGCCTCGTCCCAGGGCATGCGCTGGAAGGGAGTGGCCACGTCGATGTTCAAAATCTCCTTCCACAGCTTCTTGATCAGGCCCTCGTTCAGGGTCATGATGTCCTCTTCGGTGACGAAGCTCATCTCCAGGTCCACCTGGGTGAACTCGGGCTGGCGGTCGGCGCGCAGGTCCTCGTCGCGGAAGCAGCGGGCGATCTGGAAGTAGCGGTCAAAGCCGGACAGCATCAGAATCTGCTTGTACAGCTGGGGAGACTGGGGCAGGGCGTAGAAGTGGCCCGGCTGCACCCGGCTGGGCACCAGATAGTCGCGGGCGCCTTCCGGGGTGCTCTTGATGAGCATGGGGGTCTCGATCTCGCAGAAGTGGTTGTCGCAGTAGTAGTTGCGGATGATCTGGCAGATCTTGCTGCGCAGCACAATGGGGTCGTGCATGCTGGGGCGGCGCAGGTCCAGATAGCGGTACTTCAGGCGCAGCTCGTCCTTCACCTTCACCTCGTCGCGGATCTCGAAGGGGGTGGTCTCGGCGGCGCTCAGAACACGCAGCTCGGTCACATACAGCTCCACGTCGCCGGTGGCGATCTTGTCGGTCTTGGCGTCGCGCTCGCGCAGAACGCCCCTGGCAATGACCACATACTCGCTCTTCAGGCTGCTGGCCTTCTCGAACACGGCGGGGTCGGTGGAGTCGTCGAACACCATCTGCAGAATGCCGGTGGTGTCGCGCAGGTCGGCAAAGATGATGCCGCCCTTATCCCGGCATTTGGCGATGGAACCGGCCACCAACATCTCCTGGCCCGCATCGGCCAGACGCACTTCGCCGCAATAACGGGTGCGGCGCAGATTTCCCATGGTTTCCATAATCAATAATACCCCTTTTATTTCAATCGCTGGAGCCCGAGAAACCCCGGGCTCCGCAAACTCTTAGACCGTTTTATTATACCATAAAGCGAAGCGAAATGGTATAATTCGCCTTCTTTTTCGGTTGCCCCGCAAGGGGCAAGAAAAAGGGCATAAAAATAACGGTGTAATAGCCGTTCCCGGCTATTATACCGCTTTCCACAAGATATTACAAGGCAAAGCGGCCTTTGCTGCTTGTTTTTTGCCCGCCGGGCGCTTACAATGGGGGCAGAAGAGCTTTTCCGGCCCCCGCGCCGTTCGCCGGTGGGGCGGCGCCGCGCCCTTTGAGGGCCGCCCAAAAAGGAGGGATCCCCCCATGAAGAAGATCGTTCTGCCTTTTGTCTGCTGCCTTGCGACGGTGCTGCTGGCCGGATGCGCCCCCGCTTCCGTCGCACCGGCCTCCACTTCCCTGCCCGGTTCCAGCAGCCCGGCGTCCCTCTCCCAGCCTGCCGACGAAGCCACAAGCGCCAGTGAACCCGCCGCCAGCGAGGCCCCGGAATGGACCGACGAAGCGGTGATGGAGCTGTTCCTCGCCCAGGAGCAGAACGCCCGGCGCACAGTGCTGGACTGCGTGGCGGTGCCGGACGGCGGCGAGGAGCTGGTGGGCGTGGTGCTGTACGCGGAGCCGGAGCACACGGACGTGCGGCTGGCGTTTCTCTCGGCGGACGGCACCTTCCAGCCGATGGGCATCGAGGCCACCCCCGCAAGCCCCAGCGGCCTTGCCTATCTGGGCAATGGCGAGGGCAGATTCCGGCTGGACATTCTGGACGAAAACGGCCAGCCTTCCGGTCAGATCATCACCTTCCGCCGGGAGGGCGGGGAGACCTTCTTCGCGGTGGAGCCGGAGGAATGATTGCAAAAAGGAGGCCCCTTATGCTGTACACCACCACCCTGACCGGCCCGCTGGGGCCGATGATGCTGGCGGGCACCGAAACCCACCTGACCGGCCTGTGGCTGGCCGGTCAGATGCACTATGCGGCCCATCTGCCGCCGGATGCTCCCCGGCGGGCTGAACTGCCCCTGTTCGCCCGGGCGGAGCACTGGCTGAACCGGTATTTTGCGGGGGATACTCCCAGCCCGGCGGAGCTGCCGCTGGCGCCGGAGGGCAGCGAGTTCCAGAAACGGGTGTGGGCGCTGCTGCTGACCATCCCCTACGGCCAGACCACCACCTACGGGGCGCTGGCCCGGGCCATTTCCGCCCAGACCGGCCGCCCCATGGCGGGGCAGGCGGTGGGCGGCGCGGTGGGCCGCAACCCCATTTCCATCATCATCCCCTGCCACCGGGTGGTGGGGGCAAACGGCAGCCTGACCGGCTACGCGGGCGGGCTGGACAAAAAGCGCTGGCTGCTGGCCCACGAGGGCGTAACGCTGCCCGGCTTTTCCACATCCGGCCCCGCTCCTCGTTGAAAACCCGGCGGCGTTTCGTTTCCGTCGGCTCAAAATGCGCAAAAACCCCGGCATCCGGAGCATTTCCGGGTGCCGGGGTTCTTTTTGTTTTCTGAATCCTGCACGCGCTTCACCGGCGCAGGAAAAAGCCCGCAAGGCAGGCGATGGCCACGGCCACCAGCGCGGCGGCCTGCCACAGCTGGCCCCGGCGCACCGCGCCGCCAAAGCGCAGCGCCCAGAGCGCGGCCAGACATACAAGGCAGAGCGCCACAAGGCCCAGGCCCACCGGCGCACCGATGGCAAACACCGGATCCGGCCAGGCTTTGCCGCTGAGTATTACGCCGCCCAGCACCGCAAGCCCCGCCACGGCGCAGCCCATGGTCAGCCGGTACAGGATACGCTGTGCCCGTTCCACAGGGTTAGCCCTGCATGCCGGCAGCGTGGTTGATGTCGTTCTGCATGATGGCCCAGTTCACGATGGAGAAGCCGAACAGGCTCAGCAGGATGAACAGCAGGCTGTTGTCGTTGCCGCCGTTCACGGTCATGTACGCCTTGCCCATCTTGTAGTTCCAGTACAGGCCATAGATGCCGCAGGTGATGATGCTCAGCAGAATCACGGTGAGGCCGCTGGTGCGCCACTCGTTCGGGGCCACCGCACGGGCATACTCGTTCAGGGTGTACATCCAGTACAGACCGTAGATGCCGCAGGTGATGATGCTCAGTATAATGCATACCACAATGTTTCTTGTCATGGGAAAACTCTCCTTCTCTGGTTCGCTGTCAGCGAAAAAAATTCAAGGCTTCAACAAAAGCCCAGCAGGGGCGCAAGGTTGCGCCATACGCCCCAGACTGCAAAATAGATAATCAGCCCCACGCCCACCGCGTTCACCGCACGGCCCCGGGCAGGGGTTTCCCGCAGCCAGCCCAAAAACACCCAGACCAGCCAGGGCGCAAGCACCGGCAGGCTGAACGCAAGGCCCGGATTCGCGGCAAAGGCCGCCCCCACATCCCCGTGCAGCAGGGCCAGAATGGCGGTGGTGATGCCGCAGGCCGGGCATTTGAGCCCGGTCAGCCGGTGGAAGGGACAGGGCACGAACAGGCCCAGGGTCTGGGTCTCGAGGGCATACAGCGCCCCGATCCCCACCACAAGCAGGGCCTGCTTTCCCCGCCGGGGCGAAATCCCCAGCCGGTCGATCCCCGCCCGTAAACGCAAAAGGGCCTTTCGGCAGATGCCGAAAAGCCCCGTTTTTGCTTGGTCTCGGCGCTCCGGCATATCAGTGCTGGGGCGGATTGACAATGTTGCGCCACTCCAGGTCGCCCCGCTCCAGGCCGTGGATCAGCACTTCGGCGGTGGCGATGTTGGTGGCGATGGGAATGTTGCGCACGTCGCACAGGCGCAGCAGGTTCATCTCGTTGGGTTCGTGCGGTTTCGCACTGATGGGATCGCGGAAGAACAGAAGCAGGTCGATCTCGTTGCAGGCGATGCGGGCCGCGATCTGTTGATCACCCCCGTGCACGCCGGACAAAAAGCACTGGATGGGCAGGCCGGTGGCCTCGCTCACCAGCTTGCCGGTGGTACCGGTGGCCAGCAGGTTGTGCTGGCTGAGCACCCGGCAATAAGCGATGCAGAACTGCACCATCAATTCCTTCTTCGCGTCATGCGCGATCAATGCGATGTTCATGGACGTAACGCCCTCCTTCTTAAAACAAGCTAACGTTCTGGCGTGCCCGGGCGGCACGCACCTTCTCCAAACCTTTATGGGGGATTGCCTCTATGGGGGCGAACCGCCGGGGCTCGCCCGAAGTGGATCAAACAAATGGGAAACCATGCCGCAGCATGGGCAAAACAATTTGGATGCGCCTTTCAGCGCACGGCCAGCGGAACCTGCTGGCCCAGAATACGGCGGGCCAGATTGTCAAACGCCCGCCATGCCAGGGTATTCTCCGGCAAAGCCTCGCCGGCGGCGGTGCTTTTCAGCAGGGCCGCGCTCTCCGGGATGACCCCGATCAGCTGCACGGCCACCGTGTCGATGCACTCGTCCAGGTCGGCCACCGCGCCCTTGTCGAAGGTGGAGGGACCTACCCGGTTCACCACCAGGCGAACGTTGGTAAATCCGCCCTCATACAGTACGTCGGCGGCAATGTGGCCGTCCCGCAAAGCCACCGGGTCCGGCGTGAGCACCAGCAGCGCCATCTGGCTCACCACCATGGCGGCCGCAAAGGGCGCGCCCAGACCGGCGGCGGTGTCCACCAGAATGAAGTCGTAGTGTTTGGCCATCTTCCGCGTGAGCTTTGCCAGCTGCTGGGGCTGTACGTTTCCCCGCTCGTAGGGGGCGCTGATCAGCGAAAGCCCTTTGTAGACCGGGCTTTCCACAATGGCCTTGCGCCAGTCGCACCGGCCGCACAGCACATCCGAAATGTCGTACACGGTGCGGCCCGCGGCCCCGGCGATGATGTCCACGCTGCGCAGGCCGCTGTCCAGCTCGATGAGCAGGACCTTTTTGCCCGCGGCAGCCAGGCGGCTGCCCAGCAGCACCGACACGGTGCTTTTTCCTGTGCCGCCCTTGCCGGAGGCCACCATAATGATCTGTGCGGCCACGGGTCGGACCTCCTTTTTTCGGCCGGGATGGGGCCGGGATCAACGAAAAATGGTATACAGGTGCCTATGATGCACCTATATTAACATGATAGCACAAAGCGGGGGCGATAGCAAGTTGTGCTTTGTGTATTTAAGCCAAAAAAATGTGTTTTTCGCTCTTCTTTTCGCCGTTTTTACCCGAGAGAACCGCCCCCTTGCAGACACAAATGGGCACGGCGTACCAAGCGGCCCGCCGTGCCCCGGGGGAATGCTGTGTGCGGCGTTGCCTGCCGCCCGTTATCAGGGCAGCAGCACGCCCTCGGACTCGGGCTCCAGGCCCTCGCTCTGGGTATAATAGTAGCTGTCGAAGATGCTGCGCACCAGCGGCAGGCCGTTGGAACCGCCGCCGCCCCATTCCAGCACGATGCCGATGGCCAGCTGGGGATCCTCCACCGGGCCGTAGGCGATGACCGCGGTGTTGGTGTAGGCGTAGTTGCCCTTTTCGTCCCGCTCCCAGCGCTGGGGGCTGCCGGTCTTGACGGCGATGTTCAGCGGGTAATCCCGCAGGGCGCTGCTGTCCCGCGCGGCGCCCTGCATGCCCTGTTCCACCGCGTCGAAGGCGCCGATGTTATCCTCGATCTGCTCGGCCACCACCGGCTCCACCTCTTCGATCAGCTCGCCGGTGTTGCTGTCCCGGTAGCCGGAGATGATGTGGGTGGAGTGACGGGTGCCCTTGTTGGCCAGGGTGGCCGCGTAGGTGGCCAGCTGGATGGGTGTCACCTGGGTGTTGCCCTGGCCGATGGCCGCCTGCAGCTCCAGGCCCTTGCCGTAGTTTTCGTCGGTGGTGTGGGTCAGGTTGCCGGTGGACTCGCCCAGCTCAAAGCCGGTCTTGGTGGCAAGGCCCAGGCTGGTTGCCATCTCGTCGAAGTTTTCCAGCCCCACCCGGCGGCCCACGTCATAGAAATAGATGTTGCAGCTGTGGGTCAGGGCCTCGGTCAGGTTGGTGGGGCCGCTGTGGGGGCCCAGCTGCTGGCACACGGGCTTGTAGTCGGTGTAGAAGTCGTACACGCGGGTGCAGTTCACCGTGTCCTCGGGGGTCACGATGCCGCCCAGCAGGCCCGCCAGCGCCACCGCCGGCTTGAAGGTGGAGCCGGGGGCGTACAGGCCGGTGGTTGCCCGGCTCAGCAGCGGGGTGTTGGGATCCGAGCTGTAGGCGCTGTAATTGGTCTTATACAGGTTCAGATCGTAGCTGGGGTAGTTGGCAATGGCCAGAATCCCGCCGGTTTTCACGTCGATGACCACCGCCGAGCCGGAGGTGACCTCCTTGTCCTTGGTGGGCTCCTTGGTCTGCTGCATCTCCAGAATCAGGGCCTCCAGCTGCTCGTTCAGGCTCTTCTGCAGGTCCTTGTCGATGGTCAGCACCACCGTCTCGCCGGGCTGGGGGTCCACCAGCATCTGGGTGCCCACCACCACGCCGCTCTTGTCGCGGCTCACCTGCTGGGTGCCTTCCTTGCCCCGCAGCCGGTCCTCGGCGTATTTTTCCACGCCGGACTGGCCGATCAGGTCGTTCATGTTGTAGCCCGCGTCCTTTAAGGGGGTGGTCACGTTGCCGTTTTCGTCCTCCACCCACCACTGCTCGCTGGTGATGCTGCCCACGCTGCCCAGATAATGGGGCAGCAGGGTGCCGTCCTCATACACCCGGTGGGTGGTCTCGATGATCTCGGCGCCCGCAAGGCTCAGGCTGCGCTCCTTGACCATGGCCACCGTCTGGTTGGAGATGTCGCTGGCAAGGGTGAAGCTGTTGCTGGCGCTGAAATCCTCCAGCTGCATCTGGTAGCGCACGCCGGCCAGGATCCGCTGCCACCGGGGGTCGTAGTCCTCCAGCTTGTAGCGCTCCACCAGCTTTGCCATCACCTGATCGGCGGTGGCGTACTGCTGCAGCTCGATGTTCTCCTTCAGCTTGGCCAGCCGGCTCTGGGCGGAGGTGTCGTCCCCGTCGGTGAAGGTGTAGTGGCCGCTTTCGTCCGGGCTGCTCACGGGCATGGTGTCGTTCCATTCCTCGCCGCAGCTCTGCAGAATCTCCACCAGATCCATCACCAGCTGGTTCACGTCGCCGGTGAGCATCAGCTGATTGATCACAAGGTCGTAGCCCACCGCGTTGGAGGCAAGGGCGCGGCCGTAACGGTCCACGATCTCGCCCCGGGCGGCGGGGATGTTGAATTTATAGTTGGTCACGCTCTGGGCCTGGCTTTTGTATTCCTCGCCGTTCACCAGCTGGAATTCCACCAGCCGCAGCAGGATAATGCCCAGCACCACAAGGCTGATCCCGATCAGTCCGCCCACGCGGCGGAACACGCTTTTCTGGTCCATCGGCCGGCCTCCCTTCCGGTTACTGTTCGGGCACGAAATGCCCGGCCACCCGGCGCACCGCCATCATGGCCAGGGGCGAAAGCACCGCCGTGTAGATCACCATGGGCAGCACCGTGGTCAGGTACCGCTCCATCGCCCCGCTGTAACCGGGCATCAGGTAGTAGAACAGAAAGTCCATGCCGGTGACCAGCAGGCAGCAGGCGGCGTTCACCAGAATGAAGTTCACGGTGTTCACCCGCAGATACAGCTCCACCACCACGGCGGCGGCAAAGCAGATGGCCATCAGGCCCAGGGCCATCAGGCCGCCGACCCGGCTGGCGGTCCAGTCCCACAGAAAGCCGCCGGCCACCGCCAGCAGCGCGCCGGGATACTCGCCCTCGTAGATGGCCACCGCCAGGCACACCGGCAGAATGAACAGCGGCCGCACCCCGAAGATGGACAGAAAGCCCGGCAGGCTTTGCAGGGTGGCCGCAATGAGCAAAATCAAAAAGTAGCAGGCCCATTTGGCCAGCAGAATCAAATTCCGTTTGCGGCGGCTCGTCATGCAGCGCGCCCCCTTTCGTTGGCAGCCCGCGGCGCTCAGCTTTCCGGCTGGGCGTCGGAGGCGGTCTGGTTTTCCTCGGCCTGCTGGCCGTAGGCGGTTTCAAAATCGGTGATCACGAACACATGCTTCACGTTGTTCACGTCGGCGCCGGGCTCGATCACCGCGATGGAGGAGCGGCCGCTCTCCTCGGGCAGGATCTCCTCGATGGTGCCCACCCGGATATCCGCCGGGAACTCGCCGCCAAGGCCGGTGGTGATGATCTGGTCGCCCACCTGGGCCAGCGTATCGCGGGAGAGGTTCTCCAGCACGCAGCGGCCGTCCGACGCATAGGCGGAATTGCCGTTCAGGTTGCCGGTGTCGCGGGTGCGGCTGACCACGCAGGCCACATAGGAGCCGGGCTGCAGAATGGTCATCACCTTGCTGGACGCGGGGCCCGTCTCCAGCACGCGGCCCACCAGATACCCCTGATCGCTCACCACCACGTCGCCCTGCTGCACGCCGTCCAGCGTGCCAAGGTCGATGGTGAAGCCGCCGAACTGTTCCAGCGGGTCGCGGCCGATCACAAAGGCGGAAACATAGGTGTATTCGGGGCTGTCGTCCTCCAGCCGGTCACGCTCCCTGTAGGCGTCGTTCTCGGCCTTGAGCCGGTCGTATTCCACCAGCTTATCCTGCAGCTCCCAGTTTTCCTCCTTCAGCGCCTCGTTTTCAGCGATGATGGAGTCGATGCGGGCGTATTTGTCCAAAAGGCCGTCCACGCCGCCGCTCACGGCGCTGGCCCCCTTCTGGAAGGGCGAAAGCACCGCGCTCAGGATCTGCTCCGGCGCGCTGGCCAGCCGCCCGTTGGCCCCGGCCCAGGCCATGATGCCGCCCAGCAGCACCGCCAGCGCCACAAGGGCCTTGAATTTTCCGGTATTGAAAAAGTCCTTCAGCGGGCTCACCTCCCTGGTTTTGCCGGGGCCGCTGCGTCAAAACGGCGCACTGCCCCGGCGTGTTCCAATGTTCAGAGATAGAAGGCAGCACCGCACAATTCCAGGTGGTGGAGTGCGCCGCCTGAGCCCATCGGGCGTGAATTGCGGGGTGTTGCCTGAAGTAAAGAAAGGCGCGGGCCGCCCGGCCTGGGCCGCCCGCGCCGGTGTTGTGCGTCTGCCAAGGCAGGGCGCGGCCCTGCGGCTTGAATCAGAAGTGAGAGGAGTTGTCGTCCAGCACGTCGCCCAGCAGGTCGATGTGATCCAGCACGGCGCCGGTGCCGGCGGCCACGCAGTCCAGCGGGGTCTCGGCCACATGCACGTCGATGCCGGTCTCACGGTGAACCAGCTCATCCAGGCCGCGCAGCAGTGCGCCGCCGCCGGTGAGCATGATGCCGTGGTCGATGATGTCGGCGCTCAGCTCGGGCGGGGTGCGCTCCAGAGTCTCCTTGATGGCGTCCACAACCTTCTGCAGGCTCTCGGCCAGCGCGTCGCGGATCTCCTCGGAGTGAACGGTGATGTTCTTGGGCAGGCCGTCCACCAGGTTGCGGCCCTTGATCTCCATCTCCTTCTCCTCCTCCAGTTCGTAGGCGGAGCCGATTTCGATCTTGATCTGCTCGGCGGTGCGCTCACCGATCAGCAGGTTGTACTTGCGCTTGATGTAGGCAATGATGGCCTGATCGAACTCATCGCCGCCCACACGAACGCTGCGGGCCGCCACGATGCCGCCCAGGCTGATCACGGCCACCTCGCTGGTGCCGCCGCCGATGTCCACCACCATGCTGCCGGAGGGCTCGCTGATGGGCAGACCGGCGCCGATGGCGGCAGCCATGGGCTCCTCGATCACGCTCACCTGACGGGCGCCCGCCTTCAGGGCAGCCTCCTTCACGGCGCGGCGCTCCACCTCGGTCACGCCGGAGGGGATGCAGATGACCACGCGGGGGCGGAAGAACATGCTGTTGCCGCACACCTTCTTGATGAAGCGGGCCAGCATGTTGGCGGTGATGTCGAAGTCGGCGATCACGCCGTCCTTCAGGGGGCGAACCGCCATGATGCTGCCGGGGGTACGGCCGATGACCGCCTTGGCCTCGTGGCCAACGCTGCGCACCTCGTCGGTCTTGGTGTCCACGGCAACCACGCTGGGCTCCCGCATGATGATGCCCTTGCCCCGCAGGTAAACCAGGGTATTGGCGGTTCCGAGGTCGATTCCGATATCCTTGCTGAACATAAACTCGTTTCTCCTTTTCTCACAGGCCTCACACCGAGGCGCACACTCTATTTTAAATGGCCGGAATAAAAATCAAAAAAACGCACCGCCGCCGGTTTCCGGTCTCGGCCGGGTCGTCGTACGGGCATTCTACCTTATTATACCCGCCCGCGAAAGCATTCTCAACGGGCGCGGGGCTCTTTTTTCAATTTCTTCAAACTTTTTGCCCGCTTTTGCCCCGTTTTTCCCACTTTTGCCCGCTTTCAGATGCCGAACTCCCGCAGCAGCCGGGCCAGGCGGGAAACCGGCAGGCCCATGATGTTGTAGTAGCAGCCGTCGATGCCCTCGCAGAACAGGGCCGCGGTGCCCTGAATGGCGTAGCCGCCGGCCTTGTCGTAGGGTTCGGGGGTGTCCACATAGGCCTGAATGGCCGCCTCCTCAATGGGGTAAAAGCGCACGGTGCTGGTGGCCACAAGGCTCCTGCACACATCACCCTTGCACACGCACACGCCGGTGTGCACCTGATGCCCCTTGCCGGACAGCTCCCGCAGCATGGCCACGGCGGCGTTCCGGTCGGCGGGCTTGCCGAAGATGTGGCCGCCGCAGTCCACCACGGTGTCGCAGCCGATGACCACATCCTCCGGGTGCTCCTTGGCCACGGCTTTGCACTTCGCGGTGGCCAGGGCCAGAGCGGTCTCGGCGGGGGTGGGGGCGGTGATGGCGGACTCGTCCACCTCACTGGTAATCACGGAAAACTCCGGGCAGATCATGGCCAGCAGCTCTTTGCGGCGGGGGCTTCCGGATGCGAGGATCAATGACATAACGATTTTCTCCTTTGGTTTATTTCAAGTGACGGTAAATTTTTTTAGAAAGGGCTGCCCATGGGGCATTCCCACAAAAAAGCCCGGGCCATGAGCCCAGGGCGAAGCGGGCGGAGCTCAGATCTCCACCCGGTGATACACAAAGATGGCCAGCGCCAGCGCCAGAACCTGCGCCACGCTGAGCTCCATCACGAAATCCAGATTCAGGCGCAGCACGCTCAGATCCAGCTGGGGCGCAAACCGCAGCGCCTTGGAGTAGGCCAGCCAGGAAAGGGTCGGCACCCCGGCGCACACCTGGGCCAGCAGCCCGCCGGCGATCACGCCCGCCAGCAGGCAGAAACACAGAAACAAAGCGTTTTTCATGGGTCGTTTTCTCCTTTGCCCCGCTCACAGGCGGCCGGTGGAGCCAAAGCCCCCCGCGCCCCGGTGGGTATCGTCCAGCGTTTCGGCCTGCACAAAGGTGCCCTGGGCCACCGGCAGGATCATCAGCTGGGCCACCCGCTCGCCGGGCTCCACGGTCACCGGCTCCTCGCCCAGATTCACCACACCGGCGCCGATCTCGCCCCGGTAGTCGGAATCGATGACGCCCACCCCGTTGGAAAGGGTCAGCCCCCGCTTCACCGCAAGGCCGCTGCGGGCGCAGAGCAGGGCCACCCACTGGGGGCCGGGCAGCTGCACCGCCACGCCGGTGGGAATGATGGCCCGCTGGCCGGGGGCCAGCGTGAGGGGTGCGTCCAGCGCGGCGCACAGGTCGGCGGCCGCCGCGCCGGGGGTGGCGTAGGCCGGGGCCTTGGCCCCCGGCCGGGTGAGGATGTATGGGATCTCCATGGGAAGGATATTTCCTTTCTGTTGAAACTCTAATCTATATTACTGTTTGCAATTTCACATCCCTTCCGGCAGGAAGGGTGCGGAGCCGCCCCGGAATTATTGAGCCGGTTTATAATACAGGCCCCGGGTGAACTCGCCGGGCCAGGTCTCGCCCTTGCGGTACCGGTCGATGACCTTCGCCGCCTGCTCTTTGCTCTCGATGGTGAACAGCAGCACGCCCGCGTCTGCAGGCACCTCTCCGGCCCGGTCGCCCAGATACAGGGGCACCGGGTTGTAGACCTGACGCACACCGCCGCCGCAGCGCACCGGGAAGTGCTTGTTCTTGCGGTCGGTGAGTTCTCCCTTTTTGTCGCAGCGGGCGCAGTCGGTCACGTTCTGCAGGGGACAGGCCCGGGTGAGCATCAGGGGCATGTGGCCGTAGACCAGCGCCCAGGTGGGCACGCCGGGGGCGATGGCCGCCATCTCGTTGAAGGGCACCTCGGGCAGCACGGTCATGGCCCGCAGGCCCAGCTGTTTGTAAGTATCGGCGGCAAGGGGGTTGGTGATGTTCAGCCCGAACCCGCCGTAGAGGGGCAGGCCCTTTGCCAGCCGGAAATGGGCGATGTTCTGGGCCAGATACCCGGCAAAGCCCCCGTTTTCCGTGGCCGCGATGGCCTTGGCCACCGCTTCCTCCATGGCCCCGAACATGGCCCGGGGCAGCTCCAGCACGGTCTTGGCCCGCAGGTTCTGGGGAACCTTCTCCGCCTCAAACACCGGAACGATCAGCCCGGCAAGGCTCTCGGCGTTTTCCGGCCGCTGCCCCCAGTGCTCGAACCGGCCCCAGAGGGGCAGTTTGGCGGGCAGGGAATGCCGCTGGGCGGCGGGCAGGGGCAGTCGGGTAAACGCCCAGGGCTTAATTGCGCTGCGCTTTTTGAGCAGGCTTTCCAGCGCCGCCCGGCGCACCTCGTTCCACTCGCTGCCCGGCAGATAGCCCGGCTCGCCCTCAATGGTCAGGCTCTCCAGATAGAAGGGCGTGCCGCCGGTCTTGCCCAGCGCCCGCTCGATGGCGCTGCGCTGGTCCTTTTCCGCCTTCTGAGGGGCGTTCTGGGTGTAGGCGATGGCGGTGTTGCCCTCGCCGTCGGCGGCGGTGAGCTTGCAGCCCTCCTCTTCGCAATACAGGGTAAAGCGCACCGGCACCCGGGGCATCTCCCGGCGGTACAGCTCCCGCAGCGCGGGCATCACCGCCTTGCTGGCGGCGCTGTCCTCAGCGGTGCGCACTCCGAACATGGTGCCGTTGATCTTCCCTTCGATGTAACCATTCGTAAAACCAGAACGGGAAAATACATTCTGTAAAACCTGCTCATCGTAAGCCTGCCCGGCCAGCGACTGGCGGCAGGCGTTCACTGCCGCGGCCACATACTCGGGGCCACGCAGCCGCCCCTCGATCTTGGCGCTCACCACACCGGCGGCGGCCAGCGCGGGCAGACTGCCCACGGCGGAAAGATCCTTCAGGCTCAGATGGCAGGCCCCGGAGCCGTCCGCCGCAAAGGGCAGGCGGCAGGGCCCGGCGCAGCCGCCCCGGTTGCCGCTGCGTCCGCCCAGAAAGGCGCTCATGTAGCACTGGCCGGAAACGCTCATGCACAGCGCGCCGTGCACGAACACCTCCACCTCGATGGGGCAGTTTTTGGCGATGTGCTCAATTTCGGCAAGGCTCAGCTCCCGGGCCAGAATCACCCGGGAGAAGCCCAGCTCGGCCAGCTCCAGCGCACCCTCCAGCGTGTGCACGCTCATCTGGGTGGAGCCGTGGATGGGCAGGTCGGGGGCCATGCGGCGGGCAAGGGCCGCCACCGCCAGATCCTGCAGAATCACCGCGTCCGCCCCGGCGGCGCACACGTCGGCCAGCGCGTCACACAGGCCCTCCACCTCCGCCGGGTGGGCGGTGGTGTTGATGGCCACATACACCTTCACGCCGCGGCCGTGGCAGAAGCTCACCGCCTGCCGCAGCTCGTCTGCATCAAAGTTGCCGGCGGTGCGCCGGGCGCTGAACCGCTTCAGGCCCAGATACACCGCGTTCGCCCCGCTGTAAACCGCGGCGGTCAGCGCGTCCATATTGCCGGCGGGGGCCAGAATTTCCATGGGTGCGTTACTGTTCATTGCTCTCCTCGTTGGCAGGGGTTTCCTCGCCGGCGGGCTCGGCTTCGGCGGCAGCTTCCGCCTGGGCAGCGGCCTGGGCGGCGGCTTCAGCGGCGGCCTGCTTTGCCTTCAGAGCCTCCAGCTCGGCGGTCAGCTTCTCCACCTCACGGCGGGCGTGCTCCGCGTCCAGCTTGGCCTTGGCGGCGTCCTCCAGATAATCCTTGATCTGGGCGCGCATGTTGTCGGTGCTGGAGGCGTTCTTGTTCAGCTCGTCCAGATAGCTCAGCGCGCTGATCACGGCGCTGGCGGCCACGCTGGCGCTGGGGTTCTGGGTCATGATCTCGGTCATATCATTGTCCAGCCGTTCGGCCAGCTGGTTCACATATTCTTCGGAATCGGTGGTGGATACAATATAGTTGGACCCGCAGATGGTCAGCTTCACTTTGGTAACCGGCATAATACAATCCCTCTTCTTTCACAAAGCTCCACGCCAAACGGTGCGGAGTAAATTTCGGCGGCGACCCGGCAGGCGTTCGCCGGCCGCAGCCTTGACCTTTATTATAGTATAAAGCACCCCCACAGAAAACCCCTTTTTTTGTCGCATCGTGCCTTTTTGCCCTTTGGAGCACAGGATATGTTTACCGAAAACGTATTTTTTCTTGAAACAGGCCCGATAAATTGGTAAAATAAAAGAGCGGCCCTGCATGATCCGCATTCCGGAAATCCTGCGGTGCCGTTTACTGTGTGCAGCCCTGCTGCCAGGCCGCCCGGCCCCGGCCCTCCCGGAAAGGGGGAGCGCCCCGCGTGCCGGATCATCCCTTTGACCCTTAGTTTTTTGGCAGCGACCTACTTTGAAAATGAGGAGTGGAGAGACGTTGACGAAATACACCAAGAAAGAATTTGACAAGCTGCTCAAGGAGCGGCTGAACAGTGAATATGGCACCACGCTGGACGTGGCCAGCAATCAGCAGATTTACCGTGCGCTGGCCATCATCGCCCGCCGGCTGATGAGCGCCCAGCACAAAAAGTTCCAGAGCCGCGCCTACGGCACCGGCGCAAAGCAGGTGTACTACCTGTGCATGGAGTTTTTGATGGGCCGCAGCCTGAAGACCAGCCTGTTCAACCTGGGCCTGAACGAAGTGGCCGAGGCTGTTCTGGCCGACGCCGGCATCAAGGTGGAGAGCATCTATGAGGAAGAGCCGGATGCAGGCCTGGGCAACGGCGGTCTGGGCCGCCTGGCCGCCTGCTATCTGGACGGCATGGCCACCACCGGCATCGCCGGCACCGGCTATTCCATCCTGTACGAGTACGGCATCTTCAAGCAGAAGATCGTGGACGGCTGGCAGCAGGAAAAGGCCGACAACTGGCTGCCCGGCGGTCAGGTCTGGCTGAAGAGCCACCCCGACCAGAGCATCGAGGTCAAGTTTGACGGCGACATCGAGGAGAGCTGGGAGGGCAGCTACCACCATGTGACCCACCGCCACTACAACAGCGTGATCGCCGTTCCCAGCGACATGTATGTGCAGGGCTACGACGGACAGGGCGTTGCCAAGCTGCGTCTGTGGCAGGCCAAGGCCCCCGATTTCGATATGAACAGCTTCAACGCCGGCGAGTATGGCAGCGCCATCACCAAGAACGCCTCCGCCGAGCTGATCAGCAAGATCCTGTATCCCAACGACAACCACCGGGAGGGCAAGATTCTGCGCCTGCGCCAGCAGTACTTCCTGTCCGCCGCTTCCATCGGCGACATCTGCCAGAATCATCTGTCCCAGTGGGGCAGCCTGGACACCCTGCCCGAGAAGGCGGCCATCCAGCTGAACGACACCCATCCCACCCTGGCCATCCCCGAGCTGATGCGCATCCTGCTGGATGAGTGCGGCTACGACTGGGATAAGGCCTTCGACATCTGCCGCCGCACCTTCGCCTACACCAACCACACCGTGATGAGCGAGGCGCTGGAGAAGTGGAATCTGGACATCTTCCGTTCCACCCTGCCCCGCATCTACTCCATCGTGGAGGAGATGGACCGCCGCTGCCGCGCCGACTTCGAAAAGGCCTTCCCCGGCGACTGGGGCAAGATCAACTACATGGCCATTCTGGGCGACAATCAGGTTCGCATGGCCAACATCTGCTGCTACGTCTGCCACTCCATCAACGGCGTGTCCAAGCTGCACAGCCAGATCATCAAGGACAGCGTGTTCCACGACTACTACCTGTATAAGCCCCAGGCCTTCAAGAATGTGACCAACGGCATCGCCTACCGGCGCTGGCTGCTGGCCTCCAACCCGGGCCTGACGGGGCTGCTGAGCGAGACCATCGGCGAGGGCTTCAAGCACGACGCTTCCCAGCTGGCAAAGCTCAACGCCTACAAGAACGACAAAACCGTTCTCAAGGCTCTGGAGGACGTGAAGAAGGCCAACAAGGCCGAGTTCGCCGCCTATCTGGAAAAGACCACCGGTCAGGTGATCGACCCCAATTCCATCTTCGACTGCCAGGTCAAGCGCATGCACGAGTACAAGCGCCAGCACCTGAACGCGCTGAACATCGCCGCCCAGTACCTGTACCTGAAGGATCATCCCAATGCGGAGTTCGCCCCCAAGACCTACATCTTCGGCGCGAAGGCCGCCCCCGGCTACTACATGGCCAAGCAGATGATCCGCCTGATCTGCAAGCTGGGCGCCCTGATCGACAACGACCCCGCCGTGCGTGAGAAGCTGCGGGTGGTCTATCTGGAGGACTACAACGTGTCCCTGTCCGAACGGCTGATGCCCGCCAGCGAGGTGAGCGAGCAGATCAGTCTGGCAGGCACCGAGGCCTCCGGCACCGGCAACATGAAGTTCATGCTGAACGGCGCCATCACGCTGGGCACCCTGGACGGCGCGAACGTGGAGATCGCCGCCGCTGCCGGCAAGGAGAACGAGATCATCTTCGGTATGCTCACCGAGGAAGTGAACCAGATGAAGGCCACCGGCTACCATCCCACCATGTTCATCAACAGCGACGAGGTGGCCATGGAGGTGCTGAACTTCCTGGAGAAGGGCTGGAACGGCGAGAGCTTCCACGAGGTGGTAAACAACCTGCGCACCAGCGACCCCTATATGGTCATGGCCGACTTCAAGGATTACCGCCGCGCCCAGGCCGACGTGCAGAAGCTGTATGCCGACCGCACCCGCTGGAACCAGATGAGCCTGGCCAACATCGCGAACAGCGGCATCTTCAGCGCCGACCGTTCCGTGCTGGACTACGCCCGCGACATCTGGGGCGCAAACCCTGTGAAATAACCCCTTTCTTTCTGCAATTTAACGCGGCCTGCGGGCCGTCCTTCGCCCCGGGCGTCGGAGATCCGGCCCCGGGGCCTTTTTCCTGTTCGACATCCGCTTTTTCCCGGCCTCTGCCGGCAACTTTGTTCTGGGAGTGTTTGTGTGGATCAGTTATACAACAGCTTCGACCCGGCCTATAAAACCCCCTTCGGCGCGGTGAAAACCGGCCAGGAGGTCACCTTCCGGCTCACCATCCCCTACGATTACGGATTCGTGCGCCCCCATCTGGTGCTCATCCGGGACGGCGGCGAGCCGGTGCACCACGCCATGACCTTCGACGGCTGCGAGGAGGGCGTGAACCGGTTTTCGCTGGCGCTTTCGCTGAGCGGGGCCGGGCTGTATTTTTACTATTTCGATCTGTATTCCGACTTTCGCAAGCTCTTCCGGGGCCCCATGGGCCAGGCGGTGATGGGCTGGACCACCGGCCCCTGGTGGCAGCTCACCGTGTACGAAGCGGATTTTGCCACCCCCGCGCCCATCAAGGGCGGGGTGCTGTATCAGATCTTCCCGGACCGGTTCTATGAGGGCAGAAAGCACAAGCCCATGCCCTTTTCCGACCGCATCTACCGGGAGAACAAGCACGGCGAGCCCTACTTCTGGCCCAACGAAGAGGGCGGCTACCTGAACATGGACTACTTCGGCGGCGACTTTGCGGGCATCATGGAAAAGCTGCCCTACTTAAAGGAGCTGGGGGTCAGCTGGATCTACCTGAACCCCATCTTTGAGGCCCATTCCAACCACCGCTACAACACCGCCGACTACCTGAACCCGGATCCGCTGCTGGGCACAAAGGAGGAATTCCGCCAGCTGTGCGCCGCGGCCCGCCGGCAGGGCATCCGCATCATTCTGGACGGCGTGTTCAGCCACACCGGCTCGGATTCCATCTTCTTCAACCGGGAGGGCCGCTACGGCCCGGGCGGCGCCTACCACGACCCCCAAAGCCCCTACCGGAGCTGGTTCGACTTCAGCCCCAACTACGCCTGCGGCTACCGCAGCTGGTGGGGCTTCGAGAGCCTGCCCGAGGTGCAGGAAAACGACCCGGGCTACCGGGAGTTCATCTGCGGCTCCGGCGGCGTGATCGACACCTGGCTGAGTCTCGGCGCGTCCGGCTTCCGGCTGGACGTGGCCGACGAGCTGCCGGACGATTTCATTGAGGAGATCCGCAAGGCGGTGAAGGCCCACGGGCCGGACTGCTACCTGCTGGGCGAGGTGTGGGAGGACGCCACCACCAAGGAGGCCTACGGCGTGCGCCGCACCTACCTTCTGGGCAAGGGGCTGGACGCGGTGATGAACTACCCCTTCCGCAACGCGGTGCTGGGCTTTCTGAAGGGCCGCAGCGCGGCGGACACCGCCGAGGACATCATGGCCATCTGCGAGCATTACCCGGCCCCGGCGCTGCACTGCCTGATGAACTTCATGAGCACCCACGACACCGAGCGGGCGCTCACTGCCATTGCCGACGAACCCTCGGACGGCAAGGACCGCTACTGGCAGAGCGGCCGCACCCTGCCCCGGGACCGGTACGACCACGGCGTGCGGCTGCTGCGGCTGGCCTACGCCATGATCTTCACCCTGCCCGGCGTGCCCAGCATCTATTACGGCGACGAAATTGCCATGCAGGGCTACCGGGACCCCTTCAACCGGTCCTACTTCAACTGGGAATCCACCGAAAGCCGGGTGCGCCCGGTGCTGCGCCAGCTGGCCCACCTGCGCCGGGAGTGCGACGCCTTCGCGGAGGGCGGGATGCAGATCATTAAGGCGGAGGGCGACGTGCTGCACTACCGCCGCACCGGCCCCACCCAGATGGCGGACATCATCGTGAACCGGTCGCCCCGGCTGATCGCGGCCGAGGCCTTCGGCAAGCATACCGAGGTGAACCCCTACGGCTTCACCATTCTGGTGGAGGACGTTCCCCCGCCCCCGGCCCCCACGCTGGAGGAAAAAACGCTGGAGCAGCCGGGCCACACCCCGCCCGCCCGGCCGGAGGAACCGGCCGTGCAAAAGGCAGAGGAACCGGCCAAAGCTCCGGCCCAGGCAAAGGCGGAATCCAACCCCGAAGCCAAAGCCGAAAAAGCACCCAAAGCGGAAAAAGCCCCCAAACAGCCGGAGCCCGCAACCAAAAAGGCGGAAGCTTCCGATCAATAAGCAAAGCAAATGCCCCGTGCCTTTTCCGGCACGGGGCATTTTTCCTTCTCGTTCTCGCCGTCCCCTCCCCCGCCGCGAAAAGCCCGCCTGAAAGCCGATTTTGACCCTTGGCAAGCCCGGATTTTTTCGCGTTTTGACCCTTGGCAGGCCCGGTTTGACCTGTGCTACCATATAAACTGAGAAGATAAGGCGGAGGATAGCGGGCCCCGCCTTTTTGCAAACCGTCATCCGGTGCGCCCTGTTTTTTAATCAGGTGCGCCGGGGGCGGTTTTTGTTTTCCCGGTTGATTTCCAAGCCAAAAAGGAGGGTCAGAATGTATTATTCCTTCGATGTGAACGCCGCCGCCCGGTACGGGGTGGAGGAGGCAATTCTCTTGGATCACATCCGCTTCTGGTGCGAAAAGAATCAGACAAACCCGGACTGCCAAAAAGAAGGCCGCTGCTGGATGTACGCCAGCGCCGCCCGGCTGGCCGAGCATTTTTCCTTCTGGAGCGTACCCAAAATCCGCCGTCTGTTAAAAAGCCTTGTGCGGCAGGGGGCGCTTTTAGAGGGCCGCTTCGGCCGTTTCGCCTTTGATCGCACCTTGTGGTATGCAATCAGCGAAACCGCTCTTTCCATGTTTCAGAATCGTCACTTGCAAGAAACGAATCCGGAACATTCAAATGCCGAATCCGAAAGAGCTATAAAAGATACCCAAAAAGATTCCCAAGAAGATTCCCAACACACATACACCGCCCGCGGCGGTGCGCGTGCCGCTTCGCCCCTTTTTGAAAAATCCGGGAATGCTGCGCCAAAGGCTGAGCGCAGACCGAACTCCTGTTTCACCGATCCGGCAGCACCTGCACAGCAGGAACCCCCGGCGCAAACCGCCAGCCAACCGGCCCATCTTGCCCCAGCCGCGCAAAATACCCAAGCCCCAAACGGCTTTGAACGGTTCTGGCAGGCCTATCCCCGCAAGGCGGATAAGTGGGCGGCCCTGCTGGCATGGAAGGCGCTGCGGCCGGATGAAACGCTGGTGAACACCATGCTGGCGGCGCTGGCCACACAGTGCGAGAGCGCCCCATGGAAGGAAAACGGCGGGCGGTACATCCCCCACCCGGCCAAGTGGCTGAGCCACCGCCGCTGGGAGGACGCGGCCCCCACGGCACAGGCCCCGGCCAAAAGCTATTCCATGCCCGCATGGGCCCAGCAGACCAGCCGCCCCTTTGACCCGGCCGCCGCCGTGGACATTCTGGCCCGGCACCGCCCCCGCCGGCTCAAGCGGCTGGAAGCCTGACCCGGCAAAAGCACAGCAAAAAAGCGAAGCGCAAACACGCTTCGCTTTTGTTTTGCTCAAAAATCTCCGTCCGCCGTGCACTGGCGCAGCCGGCGGCGGATTCCCGGGCCGTCCTGCACCACCTCCAGCAGGCCCTCGCGGCAGAAGGCCTCGATGCGCAGCGCGATCCAGCTGTCGCCAATGCCCAGCTGGCACCGGCCCAGCACATTGCCCACCAGCGACGCCTCCAGAAATTCCTCCGGCAGCCGGTCCAGCTCCCGCAGAATGAAGCCGTCGTAAAAATTCTCCGGCACGCTTTGCAGCCCGCCGTTCAGGCAGACCCGCAGGGGCGCGTTCTCCCGCTGCAGCTGCTGCCACCGGGCGGCGCAGGCCCGCAGCAGCACCGGCCGGGCGGGCTGGGCCAGCGGCAGATACCGCCCCCACTCCCCGGGGCTGATCTCGCCCCAGCCGGTGTATGCCATCACGGTTTCGTCCTCGCCGTATTCCCACACGGGCAGCTTGATCAGGGTCACCGGGCCGGGCGTTTCCAGCCCGTGCAGCTTTGCCAGCAGCCAGCACAGGCCGCAGGCATCGTCCGGGTTATCGCTGTACCAGATGCGCATCTCCTCGCCCCGGGCGCTGCGCTCCAGCACCGTTTGCAGGTTCGCCTGCAGCTCGTCCAGCGATTCCCGGATGATCTGCTCCTGCTCGGCCGGGCTGCCGCTGAAGCTGGCCGCAAACAGCCGTTCCAGCAAGCGGCGGCGGCCCTGCGGGAACTGGCTCTCGGCAATGTCGCCCATGCTCCAGCCCCCTTCCAGACTGAACACGTTGGCCGGGTCGCCCCCAAGGGGGCGGGCGTTTTCCCATTCCCGCCGCGCCCGCTGCTCCGCGGCCTGCCGGGCGGCCTGCTGCACCTGGGGCGCGGGGGCAGCGCCCTGCCCGCCCTGTGGCGCGGCGTAGATCACGCCCACCGTGCCGGTGTATTCCCCCTGCCCGTAATGCTGGGCCATCTTCAGGCTGCCGCAGGCGCTGCGGCTGAACACCACGTCCATCATATCGCTGTTTCCTCCTGTTTGAAAGGCAACCCCGTACAATTCTCAGGCGGCGCATCGCGCCGAAATTGTGCGGTATTGTCTTAAATCTCCTGTGTCAGCGCCTTCACCGCGCTGATCAGATCCCCGGCACTCACGGCGAAGGGCATGTTGCCCATGTTGCCCGCCGGATCCAGCGCCACCCGGGCCAGCTCGGAAAGCTCGTCGCCGGTAATGTCGGAAAGCGCCAGATCCGCAAGGCTGGTGGGCAGCCCCACCGACTTGCAGAAGGCCCGCACCTGGGAAAGGTCCTGCCTTGCCCGCAAAGGCTGCGCGCCCAGCCGCTGCTCCAGCACCAGCTGCACCTGCACGCCGAAGGCCACCGCCGCGCCGTGGCTTACCCGGCCCGCCCGGCCCAGACTGGCGATGCCGTTGGCCACCGCGTGGGCCGCGGCAAGGCCGCCGCTTTCAAAGCCCACGCCGCTTAAGTAGATGTTGGTCTCCACAATGGTTTCCAATTCCTCGCCGGGGCATTTGCGCTGCACCTGCTCCATGGCCTTTGCGCCGCAGCGAAGCAGGTTGTTCCAGCAGCCCTGGGCAAGGCAGAGCGCCGCAGCGCCGGGGGCGGTGCCGAAGCTGTTTTTGCCCCCCGCCTCGGCGCAGGCCCGGGCCTCGAACCAGGTGGACAGCGCATCCCCCATGCCCGCCGCCAGCAGCCGGGGCGGGGCGGCGGCGATGTGGGTGGTGTCCGCCAGAACCAGATCCGGGTTTTTGTCCAGATACAGATACCGGTCAAACAGGCCGTCCGGGGTGTAGAGCACCGCCAGCGCGCTGCAGGGCGCGTCGGTGGAGGCCACGGTGGGCAGCATCACCATGGGCGCGCCCGCAAAGGCCGCCACGGCCTTGGCCACGTCCAGATGCTTGCCGCCGCCTGCGCCCGCCACCACCTGGCAGCCGCTGGCTTCAAAGCGGCGCACCAGCTCGGTGATCTCCTTTTCGCAGCAGGCCCCCTCAAAGGGAACAAATTCCACCCCGCCCGCGCCGGGCAGGCCCTCCTCCACATCCTGCCGGATGCGCTCGATGCCCGCTTCGTCGCTGATGAGGAAGATGCCCTGCCCCAGCCGCCGGGTATAGCGGCCCAGCCGGCGCAGCGCCCCCGGCCCCTGCACATACCGGCTGGGTGCGCCGGTGCGTTTGTCCTGATCGGTCATACAGATTCCCTCCCGTTGATCGGCAGTTCTGCCGTTTTGCTTCTACTAACAGAAGTATCACAAACCGGTGCACTTTGCAAGAGTAAAGTTCTCGTTCCAGAGGGAATCCCCCTTTTGAACACGCAAAAAGCGGCTCCAGGCAAACGCCCGAAGCCGCTTTTTGCAGATGATTTGCGGCAGCCGGCCAAGGAGTGTGGGGACCGGCTGCCCGAGAGAAAAGGATGAAAGAGGGATATCGCGGCAACCCCGCACAATTCACAGCGGAAGCCTCCGGCGGCATATCGCGCCGCAATTTGTGCGGTTTTGCCTTACAAATAGGCTGTAGTTGGTTTGGTTATATTACAATCAGGATATTTTAAACAAAATATTCCCAATTGAAATCAAAGTAAACGGGTCAGGCTCAGCGCCGGGCGCCCTCGTAGAGCTCCGGGTCGCTGAAGAATTCCCTGGTGGCCTTGCGCACCTTGGGGAACAGCACGATCATGGCGATCAGGTTGGGGATGGTCAGCAGCGCCAGGGCGATGTCCTGGATGGTCCAGACCATTTCCACCTTCAAAAGCGCACCGATGATGCAGAAGGCCGGGAAAACGTACTTGAACTTGTCGGCAACCTTTGCGCCGAACACATAGTTCAGGCCCACGAAGCCGAAGTACCACTGGCTCATCAGGGTAGTGGTGCTGAACAGCAAAAGGCAGATGGAAACCACATAGCTCAGCGGCTCCCACACGGTGGCAAAGGCGTTGATGGCCAGCACGTTGTCCGGCACGCCGCTGCCGATGACGCCGGTCACGCCCAGCACCAGACCGGTGATGGTGCAGATGACGAAGGTGTCCAGAAATACCTCGGTGACGCCGGTCATGCCCTGCTGCACCGGGTGCTTCACGTTGGCGGAGGAGTGGATGACGGGGGCAGAGCCCTCGCCGGCCTCATTGGAATAGAGACCGCGGGCCACGCCCTTCTGCATGGCGATGATCATGCTGCCCATCGCGCCGCCCGCCATGGCCCGCAGGCCGAAGGCGCTCTGGAAGATTTCGACGAAGACGCCGGGCACCTTGGGGGCGTTGATCAGAATGATGACCAGGCCGCCCACCACATACAGCAGCGCCATGGTGGGAACCAGCTTCTGGGCCACATGGGCCAGGCGATGCAAGCCGCCCAGGGTCACAATGAAGATCAGGGCCACCAGCACGATGCCGGTAACGAGGGGTGCAACGCCAAAGCTCTGGTTCATCACGCCGCTGATGGTGTTGGACTGGATGAAGTTGCCGCCGATGATCTGGGTGACCATGAACAGCGCGCACAGCACCGCCAGCCAGGGGGCGTGCAGGCCCTTTTTGATGTAATACATGGGGCCGCCCACCCACTGGCCCTGCTCGTTGCGTTCGCGATAAAGCAGGCCCAGCACGATCTCGCTGTATTTGGTGGCCATGCCCACGAAGGCGGCCACCCACATCCAGAAGATGGCGCCAAGGCCTCCGGCCACCACCGCGGTGGATACGCCCACGATGTTGCCGCTGCCCACGCAGGAGGCCACGGCGGTGCAAAGCGCCTGGAAGGAGGTGATGCCGCCGGCATCCTCCTCGCCGTTCTTTTTGCCCCGGATGGGCTCCCACAGGGTTTTCTTGATGATATAGCCGAAGTGGCGCACCTGCACCGCCCCGGTCACGATGGTATAAAGCACGCCCACGCCCAGCAAAACGAACATGAGCCAGTCACCCCAGAGTTTGCCGTCGATGAATTCCAGGGTGGATTGCAGTTGATCCAACATGGGTCTTTCCTCCTATGATTCATACGCCACAGGGCCCCGGCAGGTGCCGCAAAAGATCGGGGTCACGCGGGGGATACTCAGTCCCACTCCAGATAGATGGGGTTGGTCCAGGCGGCCCGGCCGAACCGGTCCACCACCTCCACGCGCACGTAGCTTTCGTGCCCCTTCAGGGTGTGCTCGGCGTGGGTCAGGGTGTCCTTGCGCAGCTCGCCGATGACGGTGCCGCCGTCGTTCACGATGTTGCCCGCCACAAAGTTCACCCGCTCCACCCTGGAGCAGTCGATCCAGACCCTGCCGTCCTTTACGCCCCAGTCGTAGATTTCGGGGCCGGCGGAGGAGTAATAGTTGCCCTTCATGAAGTTCTCCACAATGGCGTCGTGGGTCAGGCTCTCGGCCTGCACGCAGATCCAGCCGCCGCAGGCGTCGTCAAACAGGCCCTCGTTGTGGTTGTCGTCGCTGGCAAAGCCGTTGATCCGCTTGCCCGCGCGCAGCATCCGGTCCCAGTGAACCAGACCGCTGCCCACCGCCGCCTCGTTGGTGGAGTTGTAGTTGAAGATTTCCAGCGCGGTTACGCCGGTGGTATCCATGAATTCCTCGTCCAGCACGCGGCTCCACACCGGGTGATTGTAGGTGACCACACAGCCGTGGGCGCGCAGCATGTCGCTCAGCTGCTGGGCGGCCTTCGCGCCCTCCCACTGGCCGAAGAACTTGATGGGCGGCAGATACTGCAGATGGCCGAAGGTGCCCTCGGGGGCATTCTGCTGCATCTCGGTGGTGCCCAGAATGCCGTGCATGTGGTGCAGCTTGTAACGCTCATTGGTGCCAATGGCCCGGTAGAGCACCGCGGTGGCCTCCACGCCGGGCAGCACGATGAAGTTTTCGGTGTTGAACTGGGCCCGGTGGTCGGTGAAGATGTTGTGCTCGGACATGCACAGGAAATGGTATCCGTGCTCCTTATACTGGGCCACGTTCTGCTCGGGGGTCAGCATGCCGTCGGAAATGGTGGTGTGGCTGTGCAGGTTGCCCTTGTAGAAGGACCCGCAGCCGGTAAAGCCGTGGTACTCACGCATGGTTTTGGTCACTCCTTGTCGTTTGTTTGGGCCGCCCGGGTGCGCGGGTCTTGCCTCTTGGTTCCAGAATAGCATACAAATCCGTGGATTTCCACCACGGATTTGTATGCTGTGCGAATTTTTTTATGGATTTGCACGAAGAACAAGGGGTTCCGCGTGCATTTTGCTTACTTGCCGGCCTGCTGATGCTTCTTGATGCGGCCGATCAGGAAGGTGGAAACGAACACGCCGATCACGGCCCAGCCGATCATCACGCCGAACACGATGCGGTAGCCGGTCATGCCGGGGAAGCGATCCAGGAAGTTGCCGTACATCAGGTAGGCGAAGGAGTTGGGCAGGTAGATGACCAGAGAAGCCAGGCTCATGGCAGCGCCGGTGATCTCGGCGGGAACCTTTACCTCGTCCATGGGGGCGAAGAACACGGCACGCATGGTGAACACGATGGCGCCGAAGCCCAGGGTGCAGGCAGCACCGATGATCCAGTTGCCGGAAGCGCCCAGCGCCTCGTGGGGGATCATCAGGAACAGAGCCATGGCCACGATGCAGACGATGAAGCCCATGCGGATGTGCTTGGCGCTGGACTTGTGCACCTTATCGGACATGAAGCCGCCGATGGGGCCGCCCACCATTTTCAGGCCGTACTGGTTGATGATGCCGTAAGCGCCAACCGCGGTGGCGGGCAGCAGGTAGATGTTGTTCAGGAAGGGGATGAAGTAGGTCAGGCCGCAGTAGATGCAGTAGACCACGAAGCCGTTCAGAGCAACGGCCCAGATGTCCACGCTCTTGAGCGCCTGCACCATGCCGCCGAAGGCAGCGGTGGCCTTGTTCAGCTCCTTGCCGTCGGCGCCCACGCGCTTTTCATCGTTGGGCACGAAGATCAGGCACAGAACGCCCGCCGCGATGGTGGCGCAGGACAAAAAGATCAGGCCGGCGCGCAGGGCGGCAGCGCCCTCGCCCATGGCTCCGAAGATGGCCAGCGCGGTGCCGGCGATGATCACGTCCACAACGCCGCGGCCCATTTCCAGAAAGCCGAACATACGGCCCTGGGTCTTTTCGTCGCCCAAAAGGCGGATGGCCTTGAGCAGAACCGGCCAGTAGGTGACCTCAGCCAGAATGGCGATCACGCCGAAGGCTGCCAGAAAGCCCCAGTAGGGCGGGAAGGTGGCCAGATAGAAGCCCACCAGACCGATGCCGATCAGGCTGCCGCCGATCATGTACTTCTTGCTGAACATGTCGCAGATGTAGATGCCCGCGATCAGGCCGATGGTCTGCACGATGCCGTAGGCGCTCATGGCGCCGCCGATCTGGGTGTTGGTCAGACCCATGAACTCCTGCATGGGAACGTAGAACATATCCTTCATGCTGCCCAGCTTGAAGGCGATGCCGCCGGACAACGTGAGGATGCAGAAGGTGAACCAGCGGTTGGGAACCGCCTTGACCATTGCGGCCTTTGTCTTGTTGCTCACTTGAATTCCTCCTCAAAAAGCACTCTCTTTTTCTCACTCGCGCAGCGTCTGCTCCGCGCCGCGTTTTTCCGTTTCTTGGTGCGGGGCGCTCTTTCCGCCTGCCCCGCCTTGGGAACAATCACAGTATACTTGCGGTTTTCTTGGATTTCAAGCCCTTTTCCCTATTTTTTCGCAATTAAACAAAGACCTTTTCCATTTTTTGTTGAATCTGCCTGTTTAATTTTTGGGGTTTGGCCGGTATACTAATTGTAAAGCCAAGCATTTCACAACCCCTTCCCAACTCCGCTCCCCGGCCGAACCGGCATGCAGGGGCGGCGAAATTGGGATTTTTCTGTGAAACGGTGTTCAAACCCCTTGCGGTTTGTTATAATTTGAAAAGGAGAACGGGCGGTTTGCCCCGGAAATGCAAACGAAAGGCGGAAACACATGCTTGCGAAAAAACGGTATTCCATTATATTAGAGCTGCTGGACAGGGAGGGCACGGTGCACACCGCCGAGCTGGTGCAGGCGCTGGGCGTTTCCTCCGAGACGGTGCGCAAGGATCTGGAAGAGCTGGACCGGCAGGGAAAGCTGCGGCGCATCCACGGGGGCGCGGTGCCCCGGCAGGCGGAATCGGCCGCCGCGCCCATGGTGGGGTATGTGGCCCTTTCCACCCGCAACAGCCTGCACATGGAGGAAAAACAGCGCATCGCCCGGCGGGCCGCCTCCATGGTGGAGGAAGGGCAGGTGGTGGCGCTGGACTACGGCAGCACCAGTCAGGTGCTGGCCCAGGCGCTGGCCGCGCGGTTCCAGCGGCTGACCGTGGTGACCAACTCCATCCAGAACGCGCTGCTTCTGGCAGACAAGCCCGGCTTCACGGTGATCCTCACGGGGGGCGTGCTCTCCCGGGACGAGCACACTCTGGTGAACGACTTCCCCACCGGCATTCTGGATTATGTGCATGTGGACATTCTGTTTCTCACCGTGACCGGCATCGACCCGGTGGCGGGCTTCACCGACCAGCGGCTGGGCGAAATTTCCATGCAGAACCAGATGCGCAATGCCGCCAGCCGGGTGATCGTGGTGGCGGATTCCAGCAAGTTCGGCCGGGCAAGTCTGGTGCGCATCTGCCCCATCCACGCGGTGGAGGCCATCATCACCGACGGCGGGGTGGACCCGGAGCAGGCCGCCGCGGTGGAAAACTGCGGTGTACGGCTCATTCTGGTGTGAGCGGCCCGGCGCTGCATAACGCTCTTTTTTGAGCGCAAACCATTCTTATCCCCCAAACAACCCCCATCCATCATCGAGGATCGAAAGGAAAACGCAGTATGATGAACGTATTCGACATTGTGGGCCCTGTGATGATCGGCCCCTCCAGCAGCCACACCGCGGGCGCGGTGCGCATCGGCCGGGTGGCCCGCGCCCTGCTGGGCTGTGAGCCGGTGAGCGCCCAGATTCTTCTGCACGGCAGCTTCGCCAAAACCTACAAGGGCCACGGCACCGACAAGGCCCTGATCGCGGGCATCATGGGCATGGCCACCGACGACGAGCGCATCCGCTTTTCGCCCCGCCTGGCCGAGGAGGCGGGCCTTTCGGTGAGCATTCTGCCCACCGAGATCGACGGCGCCCACCCCAACACCGCCCTGATCACGCTGGCCGACGCCACCGGCCGCACCGTGAGCGTGCAGGGGGCCAGCGTGGGCGGCGGCAACATTCTGGTCACCCGGGTGAACGGCATGGAGGTGCAGATCACCGGCCAGTACACCTCGCTGATCGTGCTCCATCAGGACACGCCGGGCACCATCGCGGCGGTGACCGAGCTGCTGGCCGAGGGCCAGGTGAACATCTGCAACTTCCGCCTTTCCCGCCAGAAAAAGGGCGGCGTGGCGGTGATGACCATCGAGATGGACGGCGGCTTCGACCCGGCGCTGAACAGGCGCATCGAGGCGCTGCCCCACATTCTCAGCTCCACCATGCTGCTGCCCAACTGAGACCGGAAAAGAGAGGTACGTCATGAACATTGATTTCAAATACGATTCCATTGCGGCGCTGATCGCCGCGGCCGAGGCCGCGGGCGAGCCGCTTTCGGCGCTGGTGCTGCGCCAGCAGGCCATTCAGCTGGAAAAAACCGAGCAGGAGGTCTTTGACCAGATGGCCGACACCTACAAGGTGATGGCCGCCTGCATCGAGCCGGGCTGCGCCGAGGATCTGCGCAGCACCAGCGGCCTCACCGGCGGCAGCGCCTTTAAAATGCGCCGGGCGGTGGAAAGCGGCAAAGCCCTCACCGGCGGCGTGCTGGGCGGGGCGCTGTATCGGGCGCTGGCGGTGAGCGAGCTGAACGCGGCCATGGGCCGTGTGGTGGCCGCGCCCACCGCGGGCAGCTGCGGCATTCTGCCGGCGGCGCTGCTCACCATGCAGAACGATCTGGGCTGCTCCGAGCGCGACTGTGTGATGGCCCTGTTCACCGCCAGCGCGGTGGGCATGGTGATCGCCACCAACGCCTGCGTGGCGGGGGCCCAGGGCGGCTGCCAGGCCGAGTGCGGCAGCGCGGCGGCCATGGCGGCGGCGGCCATTGTGGAGCTGGCGGGCGGCACCCCGGCCCAGGTGAGCGACGCGGTGGCCATTGCGTTGAAAAACATTCTGGGCCTTGTGTGCGACCCGGTGGCCGGCCTTGTGGAAATTCCCTGCATCAAGCGCAACGCCTCCGGCGTGGCCGGGGCCTTTGTGGCGGCGGAGCTGGCGCTGGCAGGCATCGGCAGCGCCATCCCGGCGGACGAGACCATCTTCGCCATGAAGAAGGTGGGCGACGCCATGAGCACCAGCCTGAAGGAGACCGCCGAGGGCGGCCTTGCGGCCACCCCCACCGGCCAGAAGCTGTATGAGCAGGTGTTCGGCACCGCCCCGGCGGCGGGCGGCGGCTGCGCCTCCTGCGGGGCCTGCGGCGGCCGGTAACTCTCGGAACATTCAAAACACAGACGCAAAACCAGAGCAGGGGCCTTCCCCGCTCTGGTTTTCTCTTCCCTCTTTTTTTGCGAAAAGGGAAAACGGCAAGAAAAAACGTGAGGTGATCGCTGTGGCGCAGTCCAATGTTCTGGCCGTGCAAAAGCGGCGGGTGCTGGCGGTGTGTGTGGCCGCCTACACGGTGTCTTACCTGTTGCGCACCAATCTTTCGCTGGCGCTGGACGATCTGATGGAGGTGCTGGCCATCGGCAGGGGGCCGGCGGGCCTTGTGAGCACGCTGTATTTCTGGACCTACGCCTCCGGCCAGCTGCTGGGCGGCTGGCTGAGCGTGAAGTGGGACCCCAAACGGGTGGTGGCGCTGGGCCTTGCGGCCAGCGGGGTGTGCAATCTGGCCATCGGCTTTTGTTCCAGCTACTGGGCGCTGGCCGCTCTCTGGACGCTGAACGGCCTTGCGCTGGCGCTGTTCTGGCCGCCCATTCTGCAGATCACCACCAACTGGTTTGAGCCGGGCGAGTACCTAAAGGTTTCGATTTTGTTGAGCCTGCCCACCACGCTGGGCTATCTGCTGGCCTGGGGCGGGCTTGGCGCTGTGCTGCGGGCGGCGGGCTGGCGCTGGGTGTTCTTCTGCCCGGCCCTTGTGGCCTTCTGCTTTTTCTGGGTCTGGCTGCGGGGGCTGAAGGCAAGCCCCGCGGCGGCGGGCCTTTGCTACCGGCCGGCGGTGCTGGCCGCGCCCGAAAAAAAGGAGCCGGCCGCCGAAGCGCCCCGGCGGGGCAGCCTTGCGCGGGCCATGCTCACCCTGCCCATGCTCAGCTTCGCCTTTGTGATTGTGGCCCAGGGCTCCACCAAGGAGAGCATCAACCTGTGGGCCCCCACCCTGCTGCGGCAGCTGGCCGGCCCCGGGCAGGAGGGGCTGGTGAGCCTGTTCACCGCGGTGATTCCCCTGTTCAGCACCGTCGGGCTGCTGGCCACCGGCTGGCTGGTACGGCGGCTGCACGGCGGGCAGGAGGGCGCGCTGCTGGCCCTGACCGGAGCCGGGACGGTGTGCGGCTGGCTGCTGGTGGCGCTGCAGGGCAGCCTGACCGGGCTGGTGATCTGCCTGGGGCTGCTTTTGGGCCTTGTGTACGGCGTGACCACCATTCTCACCACCCTTTTGCCCCTGCGCTTTGCCCGCACCGGCCAGAGCGCGGCCTTCACCGGCATCTTCAACTTCCTCGCCTATGTGGGCGCGGCGCTGGGCGGCGTGCTCTCCGGCTGGGTGAGCGACGGCTGGGGCTGGCAGCGGGTGTATCTGCTCTGGGCGGCGCTGGCCACCGTGTCCGCTCTGGCGCTGTTTGTCAGCGAGGCCTGGCAGTATTTCAGCTGGCGGTATCTGGGGCACTGACGCCCCCCTGAACCGGCACGTCATCGTCCAAAACCGACCAACCGTACCCGGAGGGAACACCCCTCCGGGCTTTGTTTTTTCCCCGGCTTCGCCCGGGCTCGCCCCGGCCCGCCCGGCTTCGATTGGGGGTCGCCCCGGCAAAAATTTCGCAAAAAAGGCAGAAAACCGCCTTTTTTTGCCCCAGGCGGGCTTTGTTTTTCCACCCGGCATCTGGTAAAATACAGACAACGGCACCACTTCCCGGCCCGGGCCGGAGGGCGGCTGCCGCTGCCGAATGAATATTCGTTCAACGCTTTTCCGCATAAGGTTTTACAGGCGGCATGCCCGCCTGAACAAAAGGCGTTCCCGCATCCTTTCAGGTGCGAGGGCGCCGCAATAAAAAAAGGCGGTGATCTGATCCCGCCGGAGAGGAGTACACCCATGGAGATCCTGATTTCGACCACCGCGGCCATCTGGCTGTGGGCGGCGCTGCTGGCAGTGTTTGTTGTGGTGGAACTGGCCACCGCGAATCTGGTCACCATCTGGTTTGCCGTGGGCGCGCTGGCGGCGCTGCTGGCCAGCCTTGCCACCAACAATGTGTTGTGGCAGGCGCTGGTGTTCCTGCTGGTAAGCCTTGTGGCGCTCATCGCCACCAAGCCTCTGGTCAGCCGGGCGCGGGCCCGCAAACCCGCCGCTGCCGTGGAGCTGGACCGGAACATCGGCCGCACCGCAAAGGCGCTGGAGGATCTGCGCCCCGGCACCGTTGGCCGCGTTCGGCTGGACGGTGTGGACTGGAACGCCGTGACCGACGCGCCCATCCGCGCCGGCGAAGCCTGCGTGGTGCAGGCCATCGGCGGCACCACCCTGACCGTGGCCCCGGAAAAGGCCCCGGCCACCGCAAAATGATCCCCCGCATGCCATTTTTCAGCAATTTCTGAAACAGCGATTTTAATTTCATAACGAAACGGAGGAAATGACTATGCCCACAGTATTGATCGTTCTGATTCCCATTCTCGTGATTCTGCTGCTGTTGCTGGTCAGCTGCATCAGCATCGTGCCGCAGGCCAACGCCTATGTGGTGGAATGGCTGGGCGTGTATCAGGCCACCTGGGGCGCCGGCTTCCACTTCAAGGTCCCCTTCCTGATGCGTGTCGTCAAGAAGGTGAGCCTGAAGGAGCAGGTTGTGGACTTCAAGCCCCAGCCCGTGATCACCCGCGACAACGTGACCATGCAGATCGACTCGGTGGTCTTTTTCCAGGTGACCGACGCCAAGATGTTCACCTACGGCGTGGAGCGGCCCATGAGCGCCATCGAAAACCTGACCGCCACCACCCTGCGCAACATCATCGGTGATATGGAGCTGGATCACACCCTCACCAGCCGCGACGTGATCAATACCAAGATCACCGCCATTCTGGACCAGGCCACCGACAAGTGGGGCATCAAGGTGAACCGGGTAGAGGTGAAGAACATCATCCCGCCCGCCGAAATTCAGGACGCCATGGAGAAGCAGATGAAGGCCGAACGCCTGAAGCGCGAAGCCATTCTGATTGCGGAAGGCGAAAAGACCGCCGCCATCACCAAGGCGGAAGGTGAAAAGGAAAGCGCCATTCTGCGGGCGGACGCGGTGCGCGAGCAGCGCATCCGTGAGGCCCAGGGTGAAGCGCAGGCCATTCTGGAGGTGCAGAAGGCTCTGGCCGACTCGCTGCGCCTGCTGAACGAAGCCGCCCCCAACGACAAGGTGCTGGCTCTGAAGGGTCTGGAAGCGCTGGCCAAGGTTGCCGACGGCCGTGCCACCAAGCTCATCATCCCCAGCGACATGCAGAATCTGGCGGGTCTGGTCACCTCCATCAAGGAGATGGCCACCGCCGACAACGCCGCGAAGTAAACCCCTGACGCAGACAGCGCGGCCCCGAACCGGTTTTTCCCGTTCGGGGCCGCGCTTTGTGTTTTTTTTGATGGGTTCGGGCACATCAGGCCAGCACGCCGTTGGGGGTGCAGGTGAGGGTCACCGTGGGGTAAACTCTTTTGCCGGTGCTCTTTTTCTGCATCACGCCCTTGGCAATGGCGGCGCTTCCGCTGGGATAGGCTTCACCTTTTACGCGATACCATTCACTTTTGTTGATATTGTAGGTATAGGAAGCCGCCGTACAGGTGGCAGAACTGCCGTTGTAGCTGAAGCTGCCGTGTACCGTAAATGTCCAGGCAAGGCTTCCGCTCTCGTAGTAATCAAAATCCTTGCGGCCGTTTTTGGTGCCGCCCCGGGCGGTGGTGTTGTCGTAAACCGTGATCACCGCGTAGGCTCCGTTGTCGTATTGCTCCACTGTGCGGCTCACCACTCGGCCATTGTCATCGGCGGCAAAAGCCGTTACCGAAAAGCACACAACCAGCAACACAGCCAGCAAAACCGAAATCGCTTTTTTACAATTCATAAAGAACCTCCTCGTATAATAAAACTTTTCAGTCCGGCGGAGAGGTCGGGATCGGCCCCTCGTCTTCCTGGGCGCTTTGGACCACCACATAGCCCGGATAATAAATGTAGTCGATCGCAAGCCGCACGCAGTAAAACACGCCGTAGGCCAGCGCCAGCGTTACCAGCACTGCCGCCAGAACCCTGCGCCAGCGGTAGCGGGCCAGCTGCTTTCGCAGCTGCTCGCCCTCCATGTTTTCCAGCACGTTGGCGGCAAAGGCCTTCGGTGCGCCGAAATGGGCATACAGCTCGTCCATTCCGTTCTGGGGATGCTCTTCCAGATAAAAAAGCACCGCCTCCTCCAGCTGGCTCAGAATCGGCTCACGCAGCGCCGCCGGGCAGAAAAGGCTTCGCCTTACCTGCCCGCAATACTTCCGGCACACTGCCTGTGCCTGCCGGGTATTCCCCTGTTTTACACTGTTGTTCATACTGGTTCCACCTCGTTCATTCCACAGGATGCCAGGATACCGCGAATCCCTTCCTGCATGGAAAGGTATTCTGTAACACTGCTTTGCAGATAGTCCCGGCCGGACGGTTCCAGATGGTAATACATCCGGGTGCGGCGTTTGCCCACCTGCTGTTTGGTCACAGTGATATAGCCCTTATCCTCCAAGCGGTAGAGGGTAGGGTACATGGAACTTTCCTGCAATATGAACTTTCCGCCGCTGCGGGCCTGCAATTCCTGCGACATTTCGTACCCGTACATGTCCCGCTGGGCCAGCAGGCTCAGCAGCACAAGCTCGGTAACGCCGCGCTTCAAGTTTTCCGATACTCCCATGGGGCAACCTCGTTTTGTTTTGTTGAATCAACAGTTTCATCATAGCGCAAAAACTATTTGCCGTAAATACTATTCGCCGCAAAGTATTGTTGACATTTCAACTTCTCTGTGATATTTTGGTGTCAGAAGAGAAAAAACTGGGAACATTTCACGAATCCGGGCATCGTTTCGGCGCAGGTGTTCCCTCTGGCAGCAAAATCTCACCGGTGATTTTTGAAACGTTTCGCCGCACCGCCCCCGGCCAGGGCAGCACGGCGGAAAACAGCGGTTGTTTCATAAAAACCAAAAGGAGTATGTATTCCATGAAAAAACGAATTGGAATATTTTCTATTATTTTTGTTGTGTTAACACTAACTTCATGTGGTAACAATGAGCCGATTGAGCCATTAGATGCAAGTTCTTCTGTGAACTCAGCGCAAGCGCAGAAACCGGCACAGATTGTTGACGGTGAATTACAATCTTTGAAATGGGGCAGCGCAATTACAAAAGACGGCTATTATTTGATGGACCCTGTTTCGAATTCTGATAATTCCACGAATATCATGTACATTGATTTCCAGAGCAAGTCGGAGATTCATCTGTGTGCTTCCGCAAACTGTACCCACACCGGGCCAGAATGTGAAGGGAGGCTTCCAGCATCCGGTGGTGGTTCGCGGCCTCTTATTATCAGCAATCAGCTGGTGTTGGCTTTCCCAGGTGCCCCCTATTTTAACGATGAACTTGGAGAGGCATCTTTTCCTAAAATTATGACAATGGGGATGGATGGAAAAGACAAAAAAGTTATTACCACATTTAAAGCCGCTCAGGAAATTTTTGAGCCCTATGTTACGGACGGAGAAAACCTGTATTGTACTCTGGAAACAACAGAGGCAAATGAGCTGAAAAGCGAAATCATAAAGATCAATTTAGAGACCGGTGATTGGATTCCTGTCTATGAGCTGAACGTGGAGCAGGGCGAGCAGGTGATAGATGCCTATGGTTCTAACTTTATCATAAGCGGTGTTGGACAAAGTCTTGATGAAACACTGGCACAGGGAACTGTTACAAGCGTTTTTTTTAAACTGAATGTTTCTACAGGGGAAAAGGAAACTATTTTCTCCCCTGAATCCGGTGACACATTGAGGATATTCCAAGGAAAGGAACTATATTATTTTTCACTGTCAGAAAATGCGTTGCATTGCTTAGACTGTGAAACATTGACAGACAAAATTGTATGCGAATCAGTTTTCGAAGATGGAACGGCTCTGAATCTTGTGGAATTTCTGGACTGCCGCGATGGGTATGCTCTTTTCGGTCAAACTTCAGAGGACTTTGAAGACTTCTCCATGATCCAGGTAAATCTGAGTACCGGTGAAAAATCAGAATTCAATTTGACTAGCACAAATCTTATGGGCACAGTCCGTCCGGTGCAGGTTTTATCGAAAATTCCGGGAACAGAGCAGTATCTGGTGAAGATTGGCGAAAAGAGCGTTGAGGAGGAAAGTCAGCAGCCAGACGGCACTTCGATGTATGTGACTACAGCGCGAGATATTTACGCCATCATCAACGCTTCTGATTATTGGGCTTCCAACCCGGCGTACAGCGTCATTGAGTTTGCATTTTAAGGGAGAGCTATAGGAGCCGCTGCAATTTGTACTGATTGTTGTGTATACCACAATTGCTTCCTTGATCTCAGATTTGACTGACCACTCCACGCGGATTGCCTTCGAGGTGAATTTATACATGACCCATGAAACGAATCTGGCCACCTGCCTTGCGGTGGAAGGACTGAAAAAAAGTTATTTAATCAGGGGCGGCCGGTTTGGCCGCCCCGCCACCAGAAAACAGGCCCTGGCCGGGGTGAGCTTCACCCTCGGCCCGGGCCTTTACGGCCTTCTTGGCCCAAACGGGGCGGGCAAGTCCACCCTCATCAACATCATCACCGGCAGCCTGAAGCAGGACAGCGGTACCGTTCAATGGTGCAGCAAAAGCGCCCGCGCGCTGGACATCCGCTTTCGCCGGGCGCTGGGCTATATGCCACAGCAGCAGGGCCTTTACGACAGCTATACCGGCCGCCGCTTTCTGGCCTATATGTGCGCCTTAAAGGAGATTCCGAGCAGGGATGTTCCGGCGCAGGTGGAGCAGGTGGCCGAATGGGTCAATCTTTCCCACGAGCTGGACAAACGCCTTGCCGCCTATTCCGGCGGCATGAAGCAGCGATTGTTGCTGGCCAGCGCTCTGCTGGGGGACCCCAAGCTGTTGATTCTGGACGAGCCCACCGCCGGACTGGACCCGAAAGAACGGGTGCGGCTGCGGGAACTGCTGGCGGAGATGGCCAAAGATCGAATCATTCTGGTGGCCACCCATGTGGTGAGCGATGTGGAAACGGTAGCCACCGAGATTCTGCTTTTGAAAAACGGCAAACTGGTGGACAAGGCCCCGGTGGAGCGCCTGATTGAAACCTACGCGCCGGGCCAGAATCTGGAAGCGGTGTACTTGGCGGTGTTCGGTGAGGAGGATGGCAAATGAGGCTGCTCTCTGCCGAGCTGCGTAAGGTCTGGGGGCAGCGTATCTTTGCGCTGTGTCTGGCGGTGCTGGCTGCCGCCAACCTGTTTCTGCTCTACACCGGCACCCGCCCCGGAGAAAACAGCCCGCAGCCTGCGGCCTGGCGGGCCGTGGCCCGGGACCTTGCCGGGCTGGACACCGCCGCCCAGCAGGATTTCATCAACGAAAAGCTGGACCTTGTGTACGGCGTTTTACAGATTGACCAGATTCTTTCCTATCAGGCAAGTGGGGCCTTTTTGGGGATGGATGTGCGGCAGGAATATGCTGACCTTTTCGCAAATTATGAGCAGGCTTACAAGGAAAAATCCTACGATCTTTACACCGGCGATCTGCGGATGGAATACGCCTTTCTCACCCAGATCAAGGCCGAGCTGGACACGGTGGCGGGCTACCCCCGGTTTCTGGAGGATGTGCAGACCAGGGCAAAACAGCTCTCCGGTATTTCCATATTCAACAACGGCAAAAGCGGCTACGACCAGGCCAACATCCGCAAAACCTCCGCGGTGTACGCGGGCATGGGGGATGTGGCCATCCGCTACGCGCCCCAGAAGGGGCTGTTCACCGCGCTGGACTACCCGTTCACCGACCTGATTCTGCTGGCGGCCATGCTGCTTCTGGCAAGCCTGCTGCTGCGCCACGAGCGGGACAGCGGCATGCTGCATCTGGTGCGCAGCATGCCCGGCGGGCGGCTGCACACCGCGCTGGCAAAGCTGGGCGCGCTGGCGGTGAGCCTGCTGGCGGTGCTGCTGCTGTTGTACGGGGTGAACCTTGCCTACTGCGGCCTTACCTTCGGCCTTGGGCCGCTGAGCCGCAGCATCCAGAGCGTGCCCGCGCTGATGCGCTGCACCATGCAGATCACGGTGGGGCAGTATCTGGCACTGTTTCTGCTGGCCAAGTGGGCCGGGGCCTTTGTGATGGGCCTGTGGGTGATGCTGGCGGCGCTGTGGGCCCGCCGGGCCTTTGCGGGCTGGTGCGCCGCGCTGGCGCTGCCCGCCGCCCAGTGGCTCATCCGGCAGGCCATTCCCGCCACCAGCCGGCTGAACGTGATCAAATACGCAAATCTCGCAAGCCTTCTGCGCACCAACGAGCTTCTGGGCAACTACCGGAACCTTTACTGGTTCGATGCCCCGGTCAGCCTGCCGCTGGTGGAGTGGCTGGCGGCGATTTTGTACGGCATCCTTCTGGCGGGCGGCTTCTGCCTGCTGTTCTGCCGGGGGCGGCTGGCGGCGGCACCGGCCTTTGCCGGGCTGCGGCGCAAGGCGGCGAAAACCAGAGCCACCACCGTGCTGCGGCAGGAGAGCCGCAAGCTGTTTGTGCTCTGCGGCGCGGCGGCGGTGCTGGTGGCCTTCGCGGACTGGCAGACCTTCCGCACCGTGACCGCCGAAAGCTACATCGACGCGCAGGAGATCTATTACGCATACTACATGAAGCAGCTGGCCGGGCCCTATACCGAAGAAACCCGCCAGAAGCTGCTGGAGATGAACGGGGAATTCGAGCCCATCCGCCAGCTGGACGCGGCGCTGGCCGCGGGCAAAATCAGCAGCGAAGCCTATCAGGCCCAGATGGGCGCCTACTACGGCCTGCAGCAGAAAATGAGTGTATTCCAGCGCATCCTGAACGGCAATCTGGCCTATATGAAAGAGCATCCGAAGGCCCAGCTGGTCTACGAGAGCGGCTGGGAAAAGCTGTTCGGCTTTTCCGGCGAGGGCGATCTGCAGGACACTCTGATCGCCGGCCTTGTGAGCTGCGTGTGCTTTGCGGGCCTGTTCGCCTTTGAGCACAGGGGCGGCATGAAGCGGGTGGTGATGGCCACCCCGCTGGGCCGCCGGTACACCCTGCGCCGCAAGCTGGCGGTGGGGGCGCTGGGCGCGGCGCTGGTCTGCCTGTTCACCTGCCTGCCCCGGTTTGTGGTGGTGCTGCGGGACTACGGCCTCTGCCGGCCCTTCGCCCCGGCCATGAGCCTTGCGGATTACGCGGCCATTCCCGCCGGGGTCAGCCTTTCCGACCTGCTGGTGTTCGGGGTGCTGGCCCGGCTGGCCGCCTGCCTTTGCATGATGCTGCTTCTGATGGCCCTTTCCGAATACATGGGCAACACGCTGGGGGCCATGTTCGTGGGCAGCATCGCCTTCTGCCTGCCGCCGCTGCTGGCGCTGAGCGGGCTTTCCGGCCTGCGGTGGGTGGGGTTTTATCCCCTCTTCCACATCGCAGAGCTTGCCCGCCGGGCGGATGTCTGGGCCGGCCTTGGCGCTCTGGTCATCGCGCTGGGGCTGGGCTGGCTGGCCGCCGAAAAGCTGCTCCAGCGCTGGAGCTGACCGGCCCTTTTTACAAACAAAACAGAAGAGCGCGGCCCCGTACCCGGAGCGATTCCGGGCGCGGGGCCGCGCTTTCTTTTTTGGGTTCGCCGGTCAGTGCACGCCGTCGGCCAGATCGGCAATCTCGCCCAGATCCGGCAGCCAGACCGACGAGGCGTCCACATAGGGACCGCCCCATTCCGTCCGCTCCTTCCATGTGGAGGGGATTTTGCCCTCCAGCTGGCCCCGGGCGCTCTCGGCCCGCAGCAGACAGAATTGTGTGAAAGTTTCCACCCCGGTGCGGAAGTCCTCATAGGAGCAGAAGGCGGTGGGATCCCGCTGCACATAGGGGGCGATCATCCGGGCGGTGGCGGTGGTCTCGTCCGCAAAGCGTCCGCTCTCAAAATATCCGCTCAGAAATTCGTCGAAATACCGGTGGTAGGCGGCAAAGCATTCATCCTGCTTCATCACCTGATGGTAGAGCGGCCGGTTCTGCATCACCTCGCCGGTGCCGGGGGTGTCGATGGGATAATTCACATAAAGCTCCGCGTCGTTCACCGGCTCCGGCATGCCCAGCGAATAGGTGGCGAAGGCCAGATTATAGTCCCAGGGCAGCATGCTCAGCCGCCCGTTTTCCTCGTAGAGAAAATAGTTGTGGCCGGTGCGGCCCAGATAGCTGTCCAGATTGACGGTGAACACCTGCACCACAAAATACCGCAGCACCCGGTCCAGCTCCACCGCCTTTTCCAGCTGCTGCCCGGTGGAAAGCTGCTCCAGCGCCGTAATCAGCCGCTGTCTGTCCGCCGGGGTGGGGTCGAATCTGGCGGTGCGGAAGATGTTGTCGTAATTTTCCTCCTCCGGGCCGGTGTAGCGCAGGGCCACGTCCGGGTTTTCTGCGGAAAGGCTTTTGTAGTCCGGCTTGTACAGCTGGCCGTGATCCGGCCCGAAGTTGCGGCGGGCAAAGGCCTCCTCCGGCTCCTCCACCGCCAGAAACAGTCCCCAGTCCTGCCCGTTCACCGTCACCCACACATAGCTGCTCAGGGGCGCGGGCACCCCCATGTAGTCCATCATCCGGCAGGCGGTGTGGTTTTTCAGATAGCTGTTGTCCTGAAAGGAGCAGTCCAGCGAGAGCTTGTCCAGCCCGTGGTAGCTGGCCCCGGTCTGGTAGTGGTCGAATTCCAGCTTCAGGCTGTAGCGGCTGAGGCCGTACTCCTCGATCAGCCGCCGGGAGTTGTTGCCCTTGGCCCGCAGACCCACCTGCTCGAACCGCTCGCCGTCCACCACCACCGTGCAGGGGGAATATTCCTCCTGCGGGGCAGCGGCCAGAAAGGCCTGCCAGTTTTCGATCTGGATGTCGATGGTGTGCACCCGGCCCGCGTCGAACAGCCGGGAGGCGTAGGCCGGGTCACTGTGGGCCGGGCGGATGCCCAGCTCCTCCCCCCGCCAGAGCACCCCGGCCAGCACAAGGGCCAGCGCCATGGCGGCAAGGCAGATGCGGTCGATGTGTTTGTGGCGCAGCATGGCTTCACCCCATATAGTCCCCGTTGTAGGATACCAGCACCGCTTCCTCCACTCCCTCCATGGCGGCCAGCTGCTCCACGAAGGAGGCGTCCTCCTGCCGCAGCCGCACCTCGTAGTTCAGCTCGGTGCCCCGGGCGCTCACGGTCTTGCTTTTCAGCGCGTGGGCGGTCACCGCCTCCTCCAGAAAAGCGGCAGCGGCGCGGGCGCAAGCGTCCCCGGCGCAGTGCAGCACCAGAATGTAGGGCCGGTCGGCGCTTTTGCGCCCGGCGAACACCACCAGCACCAGCCCGATGAGCAAACTGCCCAGCACCGCCAGCGGCACAAAGCCCGCCGCCAGCACGATGCCCGCCGCGATGCTCCAGAACAGAAAGGCGATGTCCATGGGCTCCTTGATGGCGGTGCGAAACCGCACGATGGACAAGGCGCCCACCATGCCCAGCGACAGCACCACGTTGCTGGTGACCGCCAGAATCAGCAGGGTGGTGATCAGGCACAGGGCCACCAGCGTGACCCCGAAGCTGGCGGCGTACATCACGCCGCAGTAGCTTTTTTTGTAGATGTAGAAGATGAACAGCCCCAGCGCCAGAGCCAGCGCCATGGCCAGCAGCATATCCAGCGGGCTGACCGCGGCGGAATTGTCCAGAAAACTGGAACGGAAGATATCCTGAAACGTCATAAAACCCCTCCCGGCGCGCCGCTCATTCCCATTTGCGGCAGGCCGCGTATTTTGACCAGGCCCCTGCCCGGCGGCCGGGCACCTGCACGGCCATGCGCACCAGATCGGGCAGAAAGGCGTCGTATTTTACCTCCAGAATGGTGCCCCCGGGCGCCACGGTGCAGGCGGGGGCCTGCGGGTTCAGAAAATCGGCGGGCCCGCTGCCCCGGCGCAGGTTCCGGTCCAGCGTGATGCGCACATTGCCCGGCCGGTACACAAAGGCCTGCCGGTCGTAGCAGACCACCGTGCGCGGGCGCAGCCCGGCGCGCATTCTGCTGTACAGCTCCACCAGCAGGGGCTGGCCGCTGTGCAAAAGAAAATCGATCTGCCCGGCCAGCAAAAGCCGCACCTCTTCCTCGCTCAGCCGGGCGCTGCGCTTCTGGCCCAGACCGTTCTGCCTGCTCTTTTTTTCCAGCCGCAGAAAGCCGGTGTCCTGCCCGTAGTACCGCAGCCGGAACTTCTCCCGCCGATCCACCCCATCCAGTTTCTGGCGCAGGGCGGTGTCGGCGGGGGTGTCAAAGTAAAGACTGTTCACCCGGTACACACCCCCCGGCCCGGCGTGCCGGTCGGCCTCAAACAGCTTTTCCAGCCGCCGGGTGAGCACCCAGTCCTCCTGGGGGGTGATCCAGTGCTTGTATTCGTGCCGCCAGACCGGCGGGCGGTCAGTCGTCATAGCCGGAATCTCCGCCGTCATCGTAGCCGGAGTCGCCGCCGTCGTCGTAACCGGAATCGCCGCCGTCGTCATAGCCGGAGTCGCCGGCAGGCGCGGGAGCGGGAGCCACCGGAGCGGGAGCAGGGGCAACCGGAGCAGGGGCCGGAGCCGCCGGGGCGGGGGCGGTGTAGGCGGAATCGCCGTAGCCGGAATCATTGGTTTCCGGGGCGGGGGCGGGAGCCGCGGTGGGCGCGGGGGCCGGAGCGGTATAGCCGGAATCCCCGTCGTCGTTGTAATCGGTCACGCCGTCATTGTTGGGGCCGTAGTCGGTGTCGTTGTAGTCGGTCACGCCGTCATTGTTCGGGCCGTAATCGGTGTCGTTGTAGTCGGTCACACCGTCGTTGTTGGGGCCGTAGTCGGTGTCGTTGTAGTCGGTCACGCCGTCGTTGTTCGGGCCGTAATCGGTGTCGTTGTAGTCGGTCACACCGTCGTTGTTCGGGCCGTAGTCGGTGTCGTTGTAGTCGGTCACACCATCGTTGTTCGGGCCGTAGTCGGTGTCGCCATAATCGGTGGTACCGGGGGCCGGAGTGGCCGGGGCGGGAGTGGCCGCGCCGCCGGAACGGCTGGCGGTGTAGTCGGTGGCGCCGTAATCGGTCACGCCGTCATTGTCCGGGCCGTAATCGGTGGCGCTGTAGTCGGTCACACCGTCGTTGCCCGGGCCGTAGTCGGTGTCGGCGTAGTCGGTCCAGCCGTAGTTGCTCTCGCCGTCCACCTCCACCGGGCTGGTCAGCTGCTGGGCGGCGGTGTAGGTCTGCACCTGCTCCACAATGCCGCTGAGGAAATCGTCGGCGGGCAGGCTGGAACCCCGGGCCACCTCCAGCGTGATCTGGCGGTTGTCGCCCTCCACCTCTTCCACGAAGTAACCGGCCTCGTTGATGCGGGCCACCAGCTCGCCGATCACGGCCTTGCATTCCCTGCCCTCGTAGCCGGTGTAGCCGGTCAGGATCTCCTTGCCGTCCGGGTTGCGGCCTTCCAGACTGGTCACCATGCCCTGTTCATCGTAGCGCACGGCAATTTCCGGATTCACCTTCAGATAGATCACGCCTCCCTGGCTCAGAGCCGCGGGCGCGGCGGCGGTGGCGGTGCTCTGGGCGGGGCTGGAGCAGCCGGCCAGCAGGCACACGGCCATGGAAAGCGCCAACCCGGCGCCGAGCAGTGCGGTCAGTTTCTTTCTGGTCATACCATCGTCTCCTTTTTCCTGTGATTTGTTGTTTTTTCATGCAGCCATCCGTTCTTCTGGCTTCTGACACAGATTACGCAGCCTGTGAAGGCAAAACCGGGGTCGGCGGAAAAACTTTTTTAAAAATTTTTTCAGTCGTCCCCGTCGTAGCCGGAATCCTGCTCCGGCTCTTCCGGCTCCTCCGGCTGGTCATAGCCGGAATCGTTTTCCTCCGGCGCGGGGGCCGGGGCGGAATCCCCATAGCCGGAATCCTCCTCCGCCGGGGCCGGAGCCGGGGCGGCGGTGGGGGCTGCACCGTAACCGGAATCCCCCTCGCCGTAGCCGGAATCCCCGGTGTCCGGGGCGGCGGGGGCCACCGGGATGCTCACGCTCTGGCCCACCTGCACCGTGACCCGCAGGTTCTGGTATTGCAGATATTCCTCCAGATGCTCCCGCAGCTGCCGGTTGGTCTGCTCGGCCCAGCTCTCGTCCTCCGCTTCCAGATCAATGGTGATTGCTCCGCCGGGGGCCAGATAGCCCATGGCCACCGCCCGGTCGATCAGCTCGTCGGTCACCTGATCCAGCTGCTTGCCCTTCCAGTCGTAGCCCTCCACCAGCGCTTGACCGTCCGGGTTTACGCCCTCCAGCCCCCGGGCCACGCTGCGGCGATCCACATCGATGCGCACCTGGGGATTGATGGTCAGATACACCGAGGCATAGGGGGCGATGGGCGCCCGCAGCAGCACCGCCGCCATCAGCACAAGGCAGGCGGCGGCCAGCGCGCCGGGCAGCCAGATCAGCATCCCCCTGCCCCGGGCGGCACGGGTGCGCATGGGCACGATGTGCTCCACCCTCTGGCCCGGTTCATAGTGCAGGTTGGCGGCCCGCACAAAGCGGCCCTCCTCGTCCAGCAGAATGGCGTAGCTGGGTCTTACCTCCATCACAAGGTATTTCATGCGGGGCGTTCACCTCCCTGTGGCGCCAGCATCTGGCAGATGTGCCCCCGGATGATCTCGTAGCCGTTGGTGTAGATCAGCAAAAGGGCGGTGACGTATTTTCGGTGCCGTTCCAGCGTTTTGCGGGCCACGCCGGAGCCCTCACACAGCCGGGCCAGCGGCAGCTTTCCGGTGTGCAGCAGCTCCTCCAGCAGCTCGGGATGCTCCCGGGCGTAGCGCACCGCCTGCCGGCAGGCCTCCAGCGTGCGCCGCTGGCGGGGGCAGTTTTCCGCCACGTCGGAAAGGGCGATGCCGAACCCGGCCATGGTGGCGGTCAGCTCCCGGATCTCGGCCTGGGTGGCCAGCCTGCCCTCGGCGGCGTCCACCGGGTTTTCCGGGTCGGCCAGCTGCTCGCCCAGGGTGTGGCCCTCCTCCGGCCCGGGCTGATCCAGCCGGGCGTGGGGGATATGGCGGCGCTCCCGGCGCTGCTCGTCCCGGATGCGGCTGCGGATCACCAGCGCCGCATACTGCAAAAAGCTGCCCCGGGCGCGGCTGTAGCCCCGGATGGCCTCGTGAAAGGCGATCATCCCGATGCTGAAGGCGTCGTCCTGCTCGGTGCACAGGCGGCCCAGCGCCCGGCTGGCCTGCGCCTTGATGAAGGGCTGATATTGCCGGATCAGTTCGTCGGCGCGCTCAAGGCTGGTTTTGGCCTGAGCCACCTGCTCCAGAATGGCGTGGTCGGTCTGCATAGGGCGGTCGTTCCTTTCCCCGGGCGTGATAACAAAGAGTACGAAGCGACCGCCTCCCAAACCGGGGTCGGCCGCTGCATGTTCCGGTTTTTTCCCATCATAGCAAGAGGCAGGGGCGGTTGTGGGCGGGGGTGTGGTTTTTTTACCCAGTTTTTCATCTCCCTTTACCCGGTTTTAACGTTGGGTCAAGCTCCGGCTTCCGGCATTTGCCCGTTTTGGCCCCTTTTAACCGGCGGCAGCAAAAAAGGCCCCGCGCCGGAACAAGCATCCGGGCGCGGGGCCTCTGTGTCTTTTTGGTTTTTTTAACGGAACCAGTAGCCGACGAAGTCGTCCTTCATCACCCGGTAGCCGTTCATCATGCTGTGGTACTGGAAGCTGCGGATCAGATTGCCCTCGGAGTCATATTCTCCGTAGACCTGGGGCACGCCGCTGTTCACCACATAGTTGCCGCCCTCCAGCAGCTGCGCGTTGGACACCACGCTGGAATAGGGCACATCGAAGGACCAGGCCAGCCGGAAGGTGCCGGCGTTCTCGTCCACCAGATAATAGTACACATGGCTCACGATGCTCTCGTCCTCGGTGAGGGCCTGCCCCACCGTATCCGGCAGGGTGGGGGTGTAGCCGGTGCGGGTGCTGTTGGCCCAGTAGTTGTTGTCGAACATGCGCAGGTAATACTGGCCCTCGGGCAGGCTTTCATCGTAGATCACGGTCACGTCGTGCTGGCCGTACTGGGGGGTGAAGTCGCCCTCTCTGGTCAGGCTGTACTGGGCAAACCCGGTGCCCTGCCAGAAGGCCTCGTCACCGATCATCCAGTCGATGGCCGGCTCCTCGTGCACGTTCTTCACCTTGAGGATGGTGGAGGTCTCGCGGGAGCTGACCACCACCGCGTCCTCCTCTTCCAGATACTGCACCGAGTTCAGGTGCAGCCAGTCCCACAGGCCCGCCTGCCAGAAGAAGGAGCTGTTGGCCGCCACCTTTTCGGTGGTCACGAAATAGTCGTTCATCAGGGCGCTGAAATCCACCAGCAGGGTCACCTCGCCGGATTCCATATCAATGGCGATCAGCTGATCCTCCACCGTTTCGCCCTCGGTGTTGGTGGCCAGGGCCACCAGCTCGCCGTCCGGGCCCCAGTTGAAGTCGTGATGCAGCTCGAAGCGGCCCAGATCATACACCTGCAGCACCTGGCCGATGCGGCTGATGCGGGCGATCTTGTTGCTGCCCACGCAGGCCAGAATCTGGTCGCCCAGGCTGAGGATGCGGTCGGAATGGTAGCCGTCCAGCAGCATTTCGTAGCGCAGGATGCCGTCGTTGTCAAAGAAGAAGGTGTAGCCGTAGTAGTCGCTCAGGCCCATGGCGTAGAAAAGGCCCTCGCTCATTTCGGCGGTGCTTTCGCCCTCGGTGGCCTCCAGCCGGTTCGGGTGGCCGGAGGTGGTTTCGGGCATCTGGATGGTAAAGGTGAAGCTCTGCTTCACCTCGCCCTGCCGGTTCACCGCCTCCAGCGTCACCTGATTTTCCTGCCCGGGCACAAGGCCGATGAGCAGAAATCCCTGCACCTTGCCGTACTCCTGGGCGGAATTGGCGGTGGCGGTGTAGGCGGGGATGCTCTCGTCGTCGGTGGTGACGGTGTAGCGGATCTGGCAGTTGTAGTCGGTGGTGAAGTAAAGATACAGCCCGTTCGACCCGGTGCCGAAGGGGTTCAGCACCGCCAGCGGGGCGTCCATGGTGTAGCCGCCCCGGGCCATCATGGTCATCAGGCTCTGGGCCAGCCGCTGCTGCACCTCCTCATCGTAATATGTAAAACCCTCCTGCTCGTATTCTCCGGGCAGGATCTGGGCCACCTCGATGCTGGCTTCCACCGGCTGGCGATACATCTGCACGTTGATCTCGTCGTCGGTGAAGGTGTAGGTGCCGGTCTCGATCTCCCATTTGTCCCGGGCGCGCTTTTCGCCGCCCACCAGATACTTGGAGACCACCAGCACGCCGGTGAGAATCACCGCGGCCAGCACGACCAGAATCGCCGCCCCCACAAGGATCTTCTTTTTCATGGTGCAATCCTCTTTCTCATTCTGTTTTATTCCTGTCTGGCGCGCCCCTCCCTCAGGGGCAGTCGCCGCGCAGATATTATACAGCGTTTTTTTCGCTCTGTGGGGCCTTTTTTGCGGTTTTCATCGGTTTTTCAAATTTTTTTGCTCTTTCTTAATAATCCCATGACCAAAACGACAAAAAGTTCCTCTTTCCAAGCCGGAAAGAGGGACTTTTTTCAGTCAGCACCGCGCCATTCACATCCTGCGGCTCAGGCGGCGTATCCCGCCAAAATGGTGCGGAATTGCCGTAACAGAAGTTCGCTCAGCGAACGCAGCCTGCCGCCGGGGCCGGGGCGGGCGCTCCGGCCTGACCGGCCGCCACCGCACGCTCCAGCCGCTGGAAATTGGCAGCCAGCACCCGGTCGTCGTGATAGTTGGTGTCGCCGGTCATCATCAGAAAGCGCACCGGGTCGTCCATCTGGGGCAAAAGCCACACCGCCAGCCGCAGCCCCTTGCAGAACAGCTCGTCGAAGCTGTCGGTGAACAGGCGCTGGGGCTTCCAGGGGTCCCGCCAGGCAGCGTGGGCCAGGTTCATGGGGTCCGGCATGCTGCTGGGCGCGTCGGTGATGAACTTGGCCGAAAGCAGCGGGAACTTCATCACCCGGTTCTCGAATTTTTCCACCATCTGCCGCCGCTGGGCGCCCGGGTCGTGCAGCAGGCTGGATTCAAACGAAGCCATCACCATGGCCCGGCGCACAAAGGCCGGGCGGAAGGGCGAGCGCACCGGGAAGAGATCCCCCAGCGTGCCCTGCAAAACCCGCGCCAGATATTTGCTGATCAGCTGGCTTTCCGCCTCGCTGAGCCGGAACACCTGCTCCTGCCGCAGCCGGGTGTAGCTGTAACCGCACCGGGCCATGTACCAGGCGTCGATGTCGCTTTCCAGCGCGGCGTGGCGGCCGTAATAGCGGGCGCTCTTGTGGGCCGGGTCGTAGCCGGTGCGGGCGTACACAAAGGTGTGGCACACACTGTCGCACACATAGTGGCAGTAGGCCCCCGCCAGATAGGCAAGGCAGACCCCCCGCTCGGGTTCTTGCTCCGGCAGGCAGGCAAACATCTGCAGAAACAGCGCCTTCACCCGGTGGTTGTGCAGGTAGGCCCCCAGATTCCGGTGGTTGGAAAAGGCCAGCCGCAAAAAGTTATAGGTGAACAGATCCGGCCCCTGGCAGCCCAGGAAAAACGCCCGGGAATGCTGCCCCGCCGCCCGCTTTGCCCCGCAGTCCGGCAGGCGGGCCAGCGTTCGGGCGCCGAACACACAGTGAGTCACAAGCCCCGGCATACACATTGCCTCCTTTGTATTCCCAAAAACCCCGCCTTCTGCCGCGTGGGCGCGGCGGGCGGTGAACCAGCAGCGTTCGGGCGCGGCAAAGCCGGCGGCCCCGCACGCCCTTATACTTTTATTGTATCACATTTGCCGGGCCCCGGCGCGGGTTTGCCAATTCTTTTCACGATTTTTGCCTTTTCTGTTTCTTTCCCGTTTTTTTACAAAAAAGCGCATACCGCCCAGATTTTTGTGCAGGAAAAGGGCGTATTTCGTTAAAAGAGTAACAAGAAAAAACTTGCGAAATCGGCCCAAGTTGTTTATAATAAGGGCAGGTATGACAAGGCGGTTATCCGCACCGGTTGGCGCGGGCAGCCGTTCCCTTTGGGATACTTTCAAAAATGAGAGGAGAAAGAACAATGGGCTTAGGTAAAAAAACCGTTGAGGAACTGGACGTTAAGGGCAAGCGCGTTCTGGTGCGCTGCGATTTCAACGTTCCCATGAAGGAGGGCGTTATCACCAACGATAACCGCATCGTTGCCGCCCTGCCCACCATCAAGAAGCTGATCGAGAATGGCGGCAAGGTGATCCTGTGCAGCCATCTGGGCAAGCCCAAGAACGGCCCCGAAGAGAAGTTCAGCCTGGCTCCCGTGGCTGTGCGCCTGAGCGAGCTGCTGGGCCAGCCCGTGGTGTTCGCCAATGACGACACCGTTGTGGGCGAGAACGCCAAGGCCGCTGTTGCCGCCATGAAGGACGGCGACGTGGTTCTGCTGCAGAACACCCGCTTCCGCAAGGAGGAGACCAAGAACCTGCCCGAGTTCAGCGAAGAGCTGGCCAGCCTGGCTGACTGCTATGTGAACGACGCCTTCGGCTCTGCTCACCGCGCTCACTGCTCCACCGCCGGCGTGACCGACTACATCAAGGACACCGCTGTTGGCTACCTGATGGAGAAGGAGATCCGCTACCTGGGCAACGCCGTGAACGATCCCGTTCGTCCCTTCACCGCCATCCTGGGCGGCGCCAAGGTTGCCGACAAGCTGAACGTGATCAGCAACCTGCTGGAGAAGGTGGACACCCTGATCATCGGCGGCGGCATGGCCTACACCTTCCTGGCTGCCAAGGGCTACGAGGTTGGCACCAGCCTGGTGGACAACGAGAAGCTGGACTACTGCAAGGAAATGATGAAGAAGGCCGAGGAGAAGGGCGTAAAGCTGCTGCTGCCTGTGGACACCGCTGTTGCCGCTTCCTTCCCCGATCCCATCGACGCTCCCATCGAGGTTCAGATGGTTGCTGCCGACGCCATGCCTGCCGGCATGATGGGCCTGGACATCGGACCCGAGACCGAGAAGCTGTTTGCTGACGCCGTGAAGGCCAGCAAGACCGTTGTATGGAACGGCCCCATGGGCGTGTTCGAGAACCCCACCCTGGCTGCCGGCACCCTGGCCGTTGCCAAGGCCATGGCCGAGTCCGACGCCACCACCGTGATCGGCGGCGGTGACAGCGCTGCTGCCGTGATGCAGCTGGGCTTCGCCGACAAGATGACCCACATCTCCACCGGCGGCGGTGCTTCTCTGGAGTACCTGGAAGGCAAGGAGCTGCCCGGCATCGCCTGCATCCAGAACGCCTGAGTTCTAAAACCCAAAGCCTCAGTCGCCCCCCTTTGGCCGGGCGGCTGGGGCCTTTTCCGGTGTATTGAGCAGGCGCCCGCCCGAATTGTGCGGCGCTGCCCACATAATCTGAAACAAAGTGAGGAATTTCACCATGGATAAAGCAAACCGCAAGGCGATCATCGCCGGCAACTGGAAGATGAACAAGACCGCCACCGAGGCTGTGGAGCTGATCGACGCTCTGATCCCCGCTGTGAAGGACGCTGACTGCGAAGTTGTGATCTGCACCCCCTTCACCACCCTGGCCACCGCTGTGGAAAAGACCAAGGGCACCAACATCCATGTGGGCGCCGAGAACGTGCACTTCGAGAAGAGCGGCGCGTTCACCGGCGAGATCAGCGCCGACATGCTGGTTGACCTGGGCGTTGAGTATGTGATCACCGGCCACTCCGAGCGCCGTCAGTACTTCGCTGAGACCGACGAGACCGTGAACAAGCGCACTCTGGCTGCTCTGAACGCCGGCCTGAAGGTGCTGGTATGCGTGGGCGAGAACCTGACCCAGCGCGAGCAGGGCGTGACCGAGGAACTGGTCCGCATGCAGACCAAGATCGCCCTGAACGGCGTAACCGCCGAGCAGATGGCCAATGTGGTCATCGCCTACGAGCCTGTTTGGGCCATCGGCACCGGCAAGACTGCCACCAGCGATCAGGCTCAGGAAGTCTGCGCTGCCATCCGTAAGGTTCTGGGCGAAGTGTACGGCGAGGCCATTGCCAAGGCTACCACCATCCAGTACGGCGGCAGCATGAACGCCGGCAACGCCGAAGAGCTGCTGGGCAAGCCCGATGTTGATGGCGGCCTGATCGGCGGCGCTTCTTTGAAAGCGGATGCCTTCGCTACCATCGTGGCCGCTGCCAGCAAGTAAGTTTTTCTGAAAACACCTTTGCGGCGGGCATTTTTCCTTTGCCGCAGGCTGCAAAAAAAACTTCCGGCAAAATCATTCTTTCGCCATAGCGTGCCGCCTCGCCCGGTGGGCCGGGCGGCGCGTTTTTTATTCACTTTCAATCATTAAGGAGTAATCCATTATGTCTAAGAAACCCCTGATGCTCTGCATTCTGGACGGCTTCGGCTGGGTGCCCAACAAGACCGAGGGCAACGCCATCGTGGCCGCCAAAACCCCCAATCTGGACAAGCTGTTCGCCACCTGCCCCTACACCACCATCGGTGCTTCCGGCATGGACGTGGGCCTGCCCGACGGCCAGATGGGCAACAGCGAGGTTGGTCACACCAACATCGGCGCCGGCCGCATCGTGTACCAGGAGCTGACCCGCATCACCAAGGCCATTCAGGACGGCTCCATCCGCTCCAACGAGGCCATTGTGAACGCCATGAAGGCTGCCATCGAGAACGGCAAGGCCATCCACCTGATGGGCCTGCTGTCTGCCGGCGGCGTGCACAGCCACATCCAGCACCTGTTCGGCCTGCTGGACATGGCCAAGGACATGGGCGCCAAGGAAGTTTACGTTCATGCCATCATGGACGGCCGTGACGTTCCCCCCGATTCCGGCAAGGGCTACATCGACGAGCTGCAGGCCAAGCTGGACGAGCTGGGCGTGGGCAAGATCGCTTCCATCTCCGGCCGTTACTACGCCATGGATCGCGACAACCGCTGGGATCGCGTGGAGAAGGCCTACGCTGCCTTCGTATACGGCGAAGGCGTGAAGGGCACCCCCGCTGAGGTGATGGCCAACAGCTACGCCGAGGGCGTGACCGACGAGTTCGTGGTACCCGCCGTGACCTGCGAGGGCGGCCGCGTATCCGAGGGCGACACCGTGATCTTCTTCAACTTCCGCCCCGACCGTGCCCGTGAGATCACCCGCACCTTCGTGGACGACGCCTTCAACGGCTTCGAGCGCAAGAACGGCCGCTTTGCCGTGAACTACGTCTGCTTCACCCAGTACGACGCCACCATGCCCAACGTGGAGGTGGCCTTCAAGCCCCAGAGCCTGACCAACGTGATGGGCGAGTACCTGGCCAAGTGCGGCAAGACCCAGCTGCGCATCGCTGAAACCGAGAAGTATGCCCATGTGACCTTCTTCTTCAACGGCGGCGTGGAGGCTCCCTTCGAGGGCGAGGATCGCGCCCTGATCGCCAGCCCCAAGGTTGCCACCTACGACCTGCAGCCCGAGATGAGCGCCTTCGAGGTTGCCGACGAGTGCGTCAAGCGCATCGAGAGCGGCAAGTACGACGTGATCATCCTGAACTTCGCCAACTGCGACATGGTCGGTCACACCGGCATCTTCGAGGCCGCTGTGAAGGCCGTTGAGGCTGTGGACACCTGCGCCGGCAAGGTCATCGACGCGGTTCTGGCCGCCGGTGGTCAGGTTCTGCTGACTGCCGACCACGGCAACGCCGACCAGATGCGCGAGCCCGATGGCGCTCCCTTCACCGCTCACACCACCAACCCGGTTCCCTTCCTGGTGGCCGGCGCCGGCGACGTGAAGCTGCGCGAGGGCGGCGTTCTGGCGGACATCGCTCCCACCATGCTCAAGCTGATGGGCCTGCCCCAGCCGGAAGAGATGACCGGTAAGAGCATCATCGAGTAATTTTTCCGGGGCCATTCCCCCGGCCCCGCTGCCCCCGGCATGCCCTCTGGTATGCCGGGGGCTTTTTCACACTTTTTTCAATCTTTTTTACGGGACAAACTCCCCCTTGACGGTGTATGATTAAAATGATAGAATAATTTGATTTTTGTATTCTGAAGGCAGCACCGCATCATTCCAGGTGGTGGAGCACGCCGAAAATTTTTTGCGGAATGAACCAAAAAGCGCAGGCAATCCTTTGTGGCTTGACGAGCATTTTTGGAAAATTCCACGGAAAATTTTGGCGCGATACGCCGCCTGAGCCCTTGGGCGTGAATGGTGCGGTGGTGCCTTATTAACCCACTTGCAAGGAGGGATTTGATATGAGGAAGCATTGGCTGCTGCGCGCAGGCGCGGCCTTCACCGCCGCCGTGCTGCTGGCAGGCTCGGTGGCCTTTGCCCAGGATGAGGTGACCGAAGAGGACATCCAGGATCTGCAGAACAAGGTGGATCAGGCCCAGAATCAGGCCCAGCAGGCCGCCGAGGACGTGCAGGACGACATGGACGCCAAGGCCCAGGCCGAGCTGCAGGCCCAGATGCTTCTGAACCAGATCAACAGCCTGAGCGACGCCCAGGCCGGCATTCAGGATCAGATCGCCCAGTGCGCCGAGCAGATCGCCGCCACCCAGCAGAGCTACGACGAGACCATGGAGGAATACAAGGCCCAGCTGCAGGCCATGCAGAAGCTGGGCGATTCCGGCGGCATCTCGCTGCTGCTGCAGGCAAACAGCCTGTATGAGCTGCTCACCTTCCCCTCCAACCTGCAGCAGTTGAGCAGCTACACCGACAGCCTGCTCACCGAGCTGCAGACCCAGAAGCAGGCCATTCAGGACCTGAGCGACGAACTGGAGGGCAAGCGGGCCACCGCTGCCGAAAACCAGCAGCAGCTGGAGGAAACCCGCAAGGAATACCAGGCCCAGGTGCAGAAGCTGGACAGCCAGATCAGCGCCGGCACCGCCGAGCAGATTGCCTACGAGGCGGAATACGAGATGCGCAAGGAGGAGCTGCAGGCCGCCGAGGCCCAGCTGGAGCAGCAGATCGCGGACGCGCTGGCCAAGGCGGAAGCGCAGGCCACCCCCACCCCAGCGCCCACGCCGGAGCCGACCCCCGAACCGACCCCGGAACCCACGCCCGCGCCCACACCGGAAG